>JAAYEG010000075.1 GCA_012728895.1 Methanospirillum sp.
CGTGATCCCGAAGATACGTTTCAGCGGCCTCTTCATCATGGGTATATCGACCTAAGTCGATAAGGGAAACCACACGCTCACCTTCGTTCTCAGTATTTGAAGGTGGCACTAATTAAATAATCGCCAAAATTTTTGACCTCTCGTTCTCCGCCACCCTGCGGTTCCGCCTCCACCGTCCGTTTGAACGGTTCGAGTTCGCGGTAACGCATCACCATGTCGCAGCCCTAGAACGGAACCAGCTGCAAGGGCGCACGAAGACGGGTTCCCACATCGTCATGTCTCGGACGGGCCGACAAAAGATAGTCTCTGATCAGACGTCGCTCATCGCCGGAGAAAATGAGGGGTCCAGGGTCGAGTTCTCCCCGCTACGACCGCTGCTCACGAGAGGAGGCAACACGGAAAAGGACCAGATCGGGCGTCTCGCTCCGAATGTACCGGTTCCGGGATAGTCCTCCCGGGGATGGCCCGAATCACGTGGGTGCGGGTGGCACTGGAACGATCCCCGCTGCATCCCGGTCCGCCCGGTTCTCCCCAGTTTTACCCGCGCTGTCGAAAACAGGGGCATTATCGCGCTCGATGCTTACAGTTGTAGCATCACGCGAACTTTGATAGGGTTCTTCGTGAGATCGGCAAACCCGGTTGCATGGAGGGACCCCTGTAACGGTTGCATCAAACACCCGGCCAGTTCAGGCGGATAGTTTGATCACCGAGCGGGGCCGCCCCTCCGGGGCGCGTGTCCGACCGATCCCCCGGATCCCGTCGTGTCTCCCCCTCGAATAACGGCCCTCCTGGACCACCCGGGGCATCGTCACGTCCCCGGGGGACGCCGGTATCACACCCGGATATCATTTGTGCCGGGAATCGGGTTATCCAGCTATCACGAGTTCGACGCGGTTGTTACGAAAAGGCCAGGATGATCGCCAGCTGGCGGATCCGGAGGAATGCATAATCCATGGGATATGCAGTGTGCCATCGAACCGCGAGCTCGTCCATTTTTTGGCCGGATCCGAACCCGTTCACCGCGTTGTGCGTCGTCCGACACATCATCGGAATCCGGGATGATGAACACAGGCATCCGTGATCGAGCAGTGACGGATCTCCCGGCAGCCTGTGTCGGGCTGAGGCTCGCTCATGGTCCCGAATCCGTCCGGGATGCCGGCGTCGGGCAGGCGATCTCGCGAGCCCCTGAATATCGAACGGCCGGCGACCGTGTCGGAAAGAAACACGGTCCCTGTCGGCCCCGCCCCGTCACCAGCGGAGATCGCCCCCCACTGTCTCCCGTGAGGGGGAGGGGGGGCGCTTTCCCCCCCTCACTCACCCGCGAACCGACCCTCGTCCGCGCCCGGCGAAGGACCGGGTTTGGAGGTTGTCCCGAAGCCCCGCAGGATCAGGACCGGGCGGTCCGCCTCCCGGGCAACGGCGGCCGTCGTGCTGCCGAGGATGGAATACAGGAGGCCCCGGTCGCCCCCGGACTTGACGACGATGAGAGAGACATCCTCCTCCCGGCCGAAGGCGATTATCTCCCGGGCACTGTCGCCGACTCCGACAGAGACTCTGATCGTTCCACGGTCGGCGGACAAAGACGACGCCAGGCCCTCGAGTCGCGCCCGGGCAGCGGTAGACTGCTCGCGCACCTCCTCGAGTGAATCGCCTGTCTCGACCACGTGCAAGAGGAGCAGGGGCGTCTCCTTCGGGAGGATCGCGTCGCAGAGCGTGACCACCTCGGGTTCGGAGAAGTCCGTGCAGACGGCCACCCGGGAGAAGAGGCCGGCGTCGAGATGGAGCTCCCCCCCCTGTTGCGCCTCCAGCTTCGTTGGTCTGTGCGTGAGGAGGAGATCCTGTCGGCCGTAGCGGAGGATGTCCGTGGCGAAGCTCCCGACCAACAGAGTCGCAATGGCCCCCTGGCCCCGCCGCCCCAGCGTCACGAGCGTGGCTCCCTCCTCCTCCGCGACGCGGTTCACCACGTCAGCGAACGGCCCGCCGGAGACCAGTTCAACCCGTGTCTCGACCTCCACGCCCTCCCACTGCAGGCTCTCCCTGAACTCTTCGAGGCGGAGGTGAGCGGCCTCGGCCACCATCGCCCCCCGGGGGCTACCGACGCGGCCGATCCTCCAGTCGAAGACAACGTGGAGGAGGATCACCCGGGGACGGCCCGGGAGTCCACGCAGCAATCTCACGGCGTGCACGGAGTCGGGAGAGAAATCGAAAGGGACCAGGACACAATCGTACATGGGGGGCTTCCTGCCGGGTGACCGTGCACCCGCGCCCGGGACCGATCCCCGGGGATGCGGGCCGAACCCGGTCGGTTGCACACGGCGAGGGGTACGTCTGGTCCCGACGGATTTATGCTTGGCGGGTCCGCAGGCAGGTCCACAACAGGACGCGAACAACGATGGTCGACGGAGACACGCCCTACCCCGGGTCTCGACCCCCGCCGCCCGGGAACCGCCCGAGAAGCCAGCGCCCGGCCAGGATGAGCACCAGCAGGACCAGCAGGATGATTGAAACCCCCTCGACCTGGAAGAGAACCCCGATAAACCCTGTCTCGGGCAGGATTCGCAGGGCCGGGAAGTCCAGGCCGGAGAGGAGGCGCGCGCCGGTTGTGATAACCAGGACCGCCGGGATGACGTACCGGCAGGCGGAGTACACGACCCGGGCCGCGCGCAGCCCGATCTCGGCAGCGAGGGTCTCCCGGGACACGAACCAGGTGAAGATCACGGCCAGGAGCAGGGCCGTGAGCGGGAGCCCCAGAGTCCCCACGGTCTCGTCCAGGAGATCGAGCACCCGGATCCCGTCGAGCCGGAGGTTGGCGGCGCTGTACGAGAGGGCCGCGGGGAGACCCAGCAGCAGGAGGACACCCGTCAGGACGGACCCGGAGCGGACCCGGGACCAGCCTGTCGATTCGTGGACGGCGGAAACCCCCACCTCCAGCATCGAGACGGACGAGGTGAGCGCGGCGAAGAAGAGGACGAGATAGAAGGCGGGACCGATCAGCCATCCTGCCGGTAGCAGGGCGAATGCCGCAGGGAGGGTGGTGAAGGCCAGCTCGGCTCCAGCGGCGGGGACGAGCGCGAGTGAGAACACGAGCGGGAATATCACCACCCCGGCGAGGAGCGCGACCCCGATGTCGACGACGGTGATGACGAGCGAGGAGAGGGGAAGGCTCTGCTCCCTGTCGATATACGCCCCGTAGGTGAGCAGGATCCCCGTCCCGACCGAGAGCGAGAAGAAGGCCTGGCCGAACGCGGCGCTCCAGATCAGGGGGTCGCCCAGAACCGAGAAGTCCGGTCTCAGGAGGAAGTCGATCCCCTCGGCGAAGCCGGGGAGGGTCGAACCGTACAGGGCCAGGAGGACCAGTATCCCGATAGAGACCGGGATCGTCAGGGTTGAGACCCGCTCGATCCCCTCCCGGACTCCGCGGGTGACGACGACGCCTGTGACCACGGTTGTTGCGGCGAATGTAAGGACCGGGAGCCAACCCGAGGTGAAGAAAGAGAACTCGACCCCCGTCCCGGTCAGGGCGAAGAGGAAGTAGCCGAGGGTCCAGCCCGCGATGACCAGGTAGTACGAGAGGACGAGAAGGTTGACCGCGAACAGGAACCAGCCGACCGTCCCGAACCCCTGCCGGACGGCGGCGAATGAGCTGATCACGGTACCCCGGTAATGCCGGCCCATGGCGAGCTCGAGGACCATCAGGGGCAGGGCGCAGATGAAGATTGCGAGAAGGAACGGAACGAGGTAGGCTCCACCCCCGTTCTGGCCGAGGACCGCGGGGAACCGCCAGATGTTGCCGATGCCGACCGCCGAACCGATCGCCGCGAGGACGAAACCCGCCCTCGATGACCACTGCTCCATCACGATACCTCGACCGTCGAGAAAGAAAAAAGCACGGCCCGGCAGTGACTCAGAGAAGGGTTGAAAGGGCGATTCGCTCCCCCCGGTTGCAGCACCTGCGGCGCCTCGGGGCACGTATCGTTCGTACCCGGACCGGGCTGACAGCACCCCAATCCGAACAAGAATACAGAATACAGCGCCGTGGAAGAACGGCGGCGAGACGACACGTCTGATCAGTGACGGGATGCTGCTTTCCTGCGCCGGTGTGGAGGCGCCGAGGGCCACCTGGGAGTGTTCATCCTGCTCTTCAGTCTCTCGTTCGCGGCGACCGGTTTCCCGCCCTCCCTTGTCCCGTGTCGGCTCGATGGAACGGCCGATGCCCCGCGGATGGCCGTCGCTGCCGCTTGGCTGCTCTTGTGCCCCCCGGCGCTCCAGGCGATCGCCACCGCCCGGGGACTCTACTCTCTCCTTATGATCGACGAGATCGCGCCGGTTCTGAGCCTGTCTGCCGACGCCGCCAGCATCGATTCCAGGCTCCTTCGAATCGGGGCGATGCAGCCCGTCCAACTGCTCGTCGTCGGCCTGCCACTCTCAGTCGCACCCGATGGAGAGGTCGCGGTCGGCTTGTTTCCCGGGATCGACCTCGCTGAGGCAGCCCTGACGGTCGCTGTCCTCGCCCCCACGGACGCCGCCCGGCCAAAGGGGGTCGTCACAGAACTCTCTTCTCCCGATCACCACTCGCCAGGCGCTTAACGTGGAGAGGGGCTTTACGATGGCGCGGCGATACCCGTTTCTCCTTCCTCGTGGTCGCGGTTGCAGAGTCCACCGGGTTTTCGACCCGTCCCTGGCGGCGAGTGCCCCGGTTCCTGTCGGGAGAGAAGTCGTCGTCGGGCGGATCGTCGGGGATCATCGGCACGGGCCCCGTGGACGCGGCAGTGAGAGAGGCTGGAGGATTGATACTTCCGGAGGGATCGCGTCCATGACTCCCGCCCCGATCGCCCGGGTGTACGCAGGGCAGTGCGCGATGAGCGGCTTCATCGCGGCATTCGCCACCGGACTGGCCATCGCCGCGCCCGAACGTGATCTCGGCATGGTCGCGCTCGAAGTTCGCCCGGGGTCAAGGGGCAGGTCCTGACCCGGCCGTTTTTTTTCTGTTTGCGGCACGTTTTTCCGAAGGGATCCCGGCGACGGTGCTGCGAGACGCAGTGATCCCCCTGATACGGATCATTCCCCCGGGGCCTGGCATCGGTCGCGCTCCTGCTGACCATGCTCGCCGCAACTGCCGCCACGCCCGGGGGGCGACCGTCCGGGTGACCATCGTCTCGACCGTCCCCACCCGCGTCTTCGCCCACGGGATCAGCGCCTCGACGCTGATCCAGGGGAAACCACGAACTGCCGGGGGGGCTCCCCCCGGGCGCGATCGCTGGAGAGAGAGCGATCGATGACTGGGGAGGTCGCGCCTCTCGCGCGGGGCATGCACCCGGAAGCCAGGTCTGCCAGAATCATCGCCTTGATTGCCTCGGGCAGCCAACAGTGCAGGAAAGACGGGAGGTGACAGGACGGCATGGAGGCGGCGGCACGGATCTTTGCGGGCGAGCTCGGGATGGCGACGAGGACGGTCCGGCACGCCGGCGTCGACTGCCTTCTTACCCCGTCAGGCGCCCGCGTCCACCTGCTCTATCTGGTCGGCGCACTCACCGCGACCTCGGGAGACGCCCGGTCCGCGCTCGTCGCCCGTATCGCCGATCCGACCGGCGTCTTCCTCATCCGGGCGACGCCACGCGAACCCGACCTCCTCGCGGTCCTCGCCGGGATCACGCCACCGTCGTTCGTCGCCGTGCTCGGGTACGCAGAGACGGGTCGGCAGGGGACCGTCGTTCGGCCGGTCTCCATCGCGACGGTCGACCGCGCTGCCCGGGACCGCTGGCTGGTCCGGACCGCCGACCTCTCGGCAGCCCGGCTTGAGGAGGTCGCGGCGCATCTTCGAGGCGAGCAGGTTGCGGACCCCCTCGTGGACGAGGCAATCCAGGCATACGGCATCGATGCACGCTCTTTCGAGCGGCTCCGCGAACTGGCCCTGCAGGCTCTCGCACCCGTCCCCGACGCTCAAGCGGCAGACCCCGGGCTCAGGAACCTCCTCCTCGAGCGGATAGATGCCGGCGGCCGCGACGGAGTCGAACAGTCCGAGTTGATCTCGCTCGGCGCAGCGCGGGGGTGCCGTCGGGTCGAGGTCGAGGACGCCCTAGCCCGGCTCCTCGGCGAGGGCGAGTGCTACATGCCCCGCCGCGGCCTGATCCGGCGCGCATGAGGCTCGACTTCCTGGCTGAGGGCCCGGCAGTCCTGGTCGAAAACGCCGAGCGGACCCTGGTCGCTGCCGATCTCCATCTCGGGATCGAGTCCGACCTCGCGGTCCACGGGTGGCACTTCGCGAGCCGGTCGGACGAACGGGTCTCCCGGCTCGGGGATCTGGTTGACCGGCTCTCCCCAGATAGGCTCCTGCTGCTCGGCGACGTCAAGCATGCGGTCCCGTTCACCACCCGGCAGGAGTGGCGAGAGCTTCCTGGAGCGCTCGCCGCGCTCCGGTCCCGGGTTCCGCTCCTCGTCGTGCCGGGCAACCACGACCCCGGAATCGAACGTTTTCTCTCCCCGGGCGAGCTCGCAGAGAAGAACGGGACCGTGGTCGACGGCGTCGGGTACCTGCACGGCCACACCATCCCGGGACCCGCGCTCGCCGGCCGGCTGGTCCTGATCGGTCATCACCACCCCCTCGCTGCCATCCGTGACGAGGTCGGGTGCGCACTTCGTTCGCCGGCCTGCCTCTCGGCCGTTCTCGACGGCTCCTGCCTGGGCCTCCCCCCGGCAGACACTCCCACGCGGGCCCTCCTGGTCCCTGCCTTCAACGAGCTCGCCGGCTACGACGTGCGCCGGATCGTGGCCGATCCGTTCAGCCCGGTCTCGCGCTGTCTGGTCCCGGAGTCGGTCGAGGTGCTGCTCGCGGATGGCACCCTTATCGGCCCCATCGAGTCTCTCGGGCCCATGGAGGATTGGGACCCATGAGCGCGCTCGACCTGCTCGACCCGCGGATCAGGCGAACCATCGAAGAGCGGGGGTTCGCGGGGCTCTCCGAGGCCCAGGAGCTGGCCATCCCGGAGGTGGTCGCCGGCCGGCACGTCCTGCTGATCGCGCCGACGGGCACCGGCAAGACCGAGTCCGCGATGCTGCCGGTCTTCCACGGCCTCCTCTCCGGGACGGGCGCCGGCTTCCCTGCCATCTACGTCACGCCACTCCGGGCGCTCAACCGCGACATCCTGGCGAGGATGGAGTGGTGGTGCCGCGAACTCGGGCTCACGGTCGGAGTCCGGCACGGCGACACGACCCAGGCCGAGCGGCGCAAGCAGGCCCTCAACCCGCCGAACCTGCTGATCACCACCCCCGAGACGCTCCAGGCGCTCTTCATGGGTAAAACACTCCGGAAGCATCTCGCGGGAGTCCGGTATGTCGTGGTGGACGAGATCCATGACCTCGCCGGCTCGAAGCGCGGCGTCCAGCTCTCGGTCGCGCTCGAGAGGCTCAGGGCGCATGCCGGCGAGTTCCAGCGGATCGGGCTCTCGGCCACGGTCGGGAACCCCGACGAGGTCGCCGGGTTCCTCTGCGGCCCGCGGCCGTACCGGGTGCTCCAGGTCCCGGTCGCGAAGGCGATCGACCTCCGCGTGGAATTCGCAGGCGAACAGTTCGAAGGGCAGGTCCGCTGCGTCGAGCGGGCCCTGGTCCAAGAGGGCTCGAACCTCGTCTTCACCAACACCCGGGTCACCGCCGAGGCGCTCGGGCACGCCCTCTACCGGCGAGGCGACGTGGAGGTCCACCACGGCTCGCTCTCGCGCGAGGTCAGGATCGACGCCGAGGAGCGGTTCAAGCAGGGAGCGGTCTCGACCCTGATCTGCACCTCTTCGATGGAACTCGGGATCGATATCGGCCACGTCGAGCACGCCGTCCAGTTCGGCTCGCCGCGCGAAGTCGCACGGCTCGTGCAGCGGGTCGGGCGTGCCGGTCACCGGCTCGAAGCGGTCTCCCGGGGCACGGTGCTCGCGACGGGTTTCGACGACCTGCTCGAGTCCCTGGTGATCGCCCGGCTGGCGCGGGAGGGCGGGGTCGAGCCCGTCCGGGTCCCGTACAACGCCGCTGACGTGCTCGCGAACCAGGTCGCGGCCCTCGCGGTCGAGTACGGAGAGATCGAGATCGCCCGTGTCCGGGAGATCCTGGCCGGGACCGCGTGCTACCCCGGGTCCGGGACCCTCCTCGACGACGTTGTGGACGAGATGGAGGAACACCGGCTCATCCGGCGCGACGGTACGCGGATCGTGACCACGGCCCGGGCACGGCGCTACCTGACCGCGAACCTCTCGATGATCCACGACGAGCGGAAGGTGAGGGTATTCGACCTGGCGAGCCGCCGGACGGTCGGGACGCTCGACGAGTCGTTCGTTGTCGGGATGGTCCATCCAGGATCGGTCTTCATCACCAAGGGGCAGCTCTGGCGGGTCCTCGACACCGAGGAGGGACGGATCACCGTCGAACCGGCGAAGCGGTCGAAGGGTGAGCTCCCGAGCTGGGAGGGAGAGCAGATACCGGTCCCGCTGGCGGTCGCCCGGGAGGTCGGCGCTCTCCGCCGGAGCCGTCGGCTCGATCGCTACGGGGCCACGGGAAAGGGCGCCCGTTACGCGGAGAAGTTACTGGCCGGGATGGACCGGGACCGGGCGATTATCCCGACCGACCGGACGATCACCCTCGAGAACGCCGACGAGGGCGTGATCTGCAACGTCTGCGCGGGCCACCAGGCGAACGAGGCGCTCGCCCGCGTCCTCTCGCTTCTCCTCTCGGCCCGGTACGGCACCTCGGTCGGGATCGAGGTCGACGCCTACCGCTGCCTCCTCCGTTTGCCGAAGGCTGTCCGGGCGGCAGAGGTGCGCGAAGCCCTTCTCGGGCTCGAGCCTGAGCACGTCCGGGGGCTGCTCGAGATCGGGTTGAAGAGGACCGCGCTCTACAAGTGGAAGCTCGTCCAGGTCGCCAAGAAGTTCGGGGCGATAGACCTCGACGCCGACTACGAGCGGATCTCGATCCACCGGCTCTCCAGCCTCTTCGACCGGACGATCGTGCAGCGCGAGACATACCGGGAGCTCTTCGAGCACTACATGGACGCGGAAGCGGCGGCAGGGATCGTCAGCGCGGTCCGCAGCGGGTCGATAGAGGTCACGACCGCGCCCGTCTCGGTCCTCGGGGCGGCAGGCCTCTTCAGCTCGCGCGACATGATCCCGCCCGAGTCGGCCGACAGCACGATCCTCTCGACGGTCAGGCGGCGGATCGAGGACTCGGAGATCGTGCTCTGCTGCATGCACTGCCGGAAGTGGAAGTCCAGGACCCGGGTCTCGCGTGTCGACGAACGCCCGACCTGCCCGGTCTGCTCGGCACGACTGGTCGCGGCGCTCAAGCCCTGGGACGAACAGCTCTTCGCCGTGGCGAAGAAGCGAGAGAAGACCCACGAGGAGCGCGAGGTCGAGAAGCGTCTGCTGCGGAACGCGAACATCGTGCTCTCGAGCGGGAAAAAGGCCGTGATCGCGCTGGCGGGACGGGGCGTCGGTCCCGAACACGCGTCGCGCATACTCGCGACGCTCACCGAGGGTGACGCGTTCTACAAGGAGATCCTGAAGGCCGAGCGGCAGTACGTCCAGACACGGCACTTCTGGTAGAAGGTCGAGATGCGCGGGTCGATCACATGATCGACTCGAGCTTCTGCTCGAGGAAGTCGAGACCCCGCTTGATGTCATCGAGGTTCTTGCCACCGGTCAGGATGATCTTGCCGGAGCTGAAGAGGAGCGCCACGATCTTCGGGTCCTTGATCCGGTAGACGAGCCCGGGAAACTGCTCGGGCTCGTACTCGATGTTCTCGAGGTTGAGCGTGATGACGACCTTGTTGAGGTTGATGTACTTCCCGATGTCGTACGAGCAGACGATGTTGGTGACGGCGACGCGGGGCTTGTCGTAACAGGCCACTCCGGCGTCCCGGAGCGAAGTGATGATGATCTCGAGACCCTCGTCGAGGGCCTCGCGGTGCCGGATCCCGGTCAGCACGACCTTGCCCGAACTGAAGATCAGGGAGGCGATCTTCGGATTCTCGATCCGGTAGACCGCCCCGGGAAACCGCTTGGCGTTCAGTTCGCAGGCCGGGATGCGCTGCGAGACCTCAGTGAGATCGATCGAGTCGGCGATCACGCCCGATGCGACGATATTCTCAATCTTGAGCGACTCGTAGCGTTTCTCTTCCATCTCAGTACCTATGTTGTCCTTCCGACCATAATGATTCCGGAGAACCTTTATGGACGGGCCGATTCGCCGAAAAAGCCCCGGATGGCCGATCTCTTAATGCTCACGGTAAACCAAATCTGTACGTTTGACATGGCCGAGCAACAGCACAACATGGCTGACTACGAGGAGGCACGCGAGAACTACCGGATAGAGGTCCCGGAGTACTACAACTTCGGGTTCGACGTCGTCGACGCGTGGGCACGAAAGGACCGCAACAAGCTCGCGATGATCTGGACCGACCAGCAGGGCAACGAAAAGAAGTACACCTACTGGGACCTGATGACCCTCTCGAACGCTGCGGCGAATATCCTCCTCAACTACGGGGTCCACAAGGGGGACCGGGTGATGCTGATGCTCCACCGCGTCCCCGAGTGGTGGATCCTGATAATCGCGCTGAACAAGCTCGGCGCGGTTGTCTCGCCGGCCCCGACCATGCTGACGCCCAAGGACATCCGTTACCGCGTCGATGTCGGGCAGTTCAAGATGATGATCACGGACTCGGAGAACGCGCCGAAGGTCGACGCGATCTACTCGGAGTGTGCCTCACTGATGAGCCGCCTCGTGGTGGACGGTGAGCGCGAGTGCTGGATCTCGCTGCGCCGCGAGATGACCTTCCCCGCCCCGGTCTCGACCCGGCTCGTCAAGCTCCCGGGGATGTCGCGGACCCGCTCGACCGATCCGATGCTGATCTTCTTCACCTCGGGGACGACCGGCGAGCCGAAGATGGTGCTCCACGACCAGTCCTACCCGCTCGGCCACCGGGTGACGGCCGAGCTCTGGCACGACCTGCGCCACAACGACCTCCACTTCACGTTCTCGGACACGGGCTGGGCCAAGTCAGCCTGGGGCAAGATCTTCGGCCAGTGGATCGCCGGGGCGGCGATCTTCGTCTACGACGTCCGGGGCAAGTTCAGGGCGACCGAGCTCCTGCCGCTCCTGGAGAGGTATGCCGTCACGACCTTCTGCTGTCCGCCCACGATCTACCGGATGCTGATCCTGGCGGACCTCGACAAGTTCGATCTATCGGAACTGCGCCACTGCACGTCGGCCGGCGAGCCGCTCAACCCCGAGGTGATCAGGGTCTGGAAAGAGGCGACCGGGGTCACGATCTACGAGGGTTACGGCCAGACCGAGACCGTGCTCTGCATCGGGACGTTTCCGCCGATGGCCGTGAAGCCCGGCTCGATGGGCAGGCCCTCGCCGGGTTGGGTGGCCGAGCTCCACGACGACGAGGGCCGGCCTGTCGGGACAGGGGAAGAGGGCCGGATCGCCATCCGGCTCGACCCGAGACCGGTCGGGCTCTTCCGCGAATACATCGGGTCGAAGGACGAGAACGAAGCCTCGTTCGTGGACGGGTGGTACTATACCGGTGACAAGGCCTTCGCCGACGAGGACGGCTACTACTGGTTCGTCGGGCGCGACGACGACGTGATCAAGTCCTCCGGCTACCGCATCGGGCCGTTCGAAGTCGAGTCGGCCCTGCTTGAGCACCCTGCCGTCCAGGAGGCAGCCGTCGTGGGATCGCCGGATGTGATCAGGGGGCTCGTCGTGAAGGCGTTCGTGGTGCTGACCCCGGGGTTCGTCCCGTCCGAGTCTCTCGTCCGCGATCTCCAGTCCCACGTGAAGAAGACAACAGCACCGTACAAGTACCCGCGCCTGATCGAGTTCGTAAACTCCCTGCCGAAGACGATCTCCGGCAAGATCCGGAGGAAGGAGCTCCGCGACGCCGAGATGCTCAAGTTCCAGAACGGGAACAACCGGAAGGATTAGGCGTCGCAATACGCCAATATTTATCTTTCCGCCTGCCAAACCGATACTGGCGCGAGGGTAGCCAAGCCAGGTCAACGGCGCCAGGTTCAGGGCCTGGTCTCGCAGGAGTTCTTGGGTTCGAATCCCATCCCTCGCACTCTTCGTTCGACCTTTTTCCTCTCATCCGCAACCATACCTCCAAGCCATCCCGGCGGTTCATTCGCTCACCTGGAGTAACGCGGCACGGTTCAAGTCTGGCTTGAATACGCACGTTTTTATCCCGGTCAACCAGTCGCCACGTCAGTGAAAGACCGTTGCCGGACGCTCTGCTGGAGGGCAAGGTATTGTGTTGATCGGGGTGAGAAGAGACCTGAGCGATCTGTCGCAGGACATGCCGGGAACGGCCCCATCCGGTCGACGGTATCACCGGGGTCACCGATCCTAGAAACACCCTCCAGCCCTGGCACAGCCAGCGCCCCGGGCATCGCGGGATCTCCATTGCCCGGGAACCCGGGATCGACCCGGGACCGCTCCGATCGGGATCCAGGCTCTCGCCAGTGCCGGCACCGCGTCGCCCCCGTTCTTAACGGCTCACCGGATCGCGTCGTCCTCGCTTGACGCGAGCGTATGCCTGTTTTTCACAGAAACGGGACCGTGGAGACCCTGCCATACATGTCGCGGCAGCACTCCCCGGCAGCCTCGAGGCGGGTCTGGAATTGACCGGCGGCACCCTTGAACCACTGCACCGTCGTCGATCCGGCTGTCCTGGAGGGCGCGGTACCGGGCTGGAGCCTCCGGGCAGAACAGGGCGTCCCGATAGAGCGGCGATCCTCCTGACCGGCGACATCGCGCGGGAGAGGATGGGGCCAACCCCCCCGGATGGGGGCGGCCGGATCTCCGGCGAGTCCCTGGACAGAGTCTCAACCTATTTTGTTTGGGAGAGCTCAGGAATACTCACGCATGGAGACCACCGACCACACCATCTGGATCGAGCGCTACCGGCCCGCCCGCCTCGCCGATATCGTCGGCCAGGACGAGATCGTGGAGCGGCTCCAGAGCTACGTACAGCACGGGTCCCTCCCCCACCTCCTCTTCACCGGCCCGGCCGGCGTAGGCAAGACGACGGCCGCTGTCGCGCTCGCACGCGAGTTCTTCGGCGAGTCCTGGCAGATGAACTTCCGCGAGCTGAACGCCTCGGACGAGCGCGGCATCGACGTGGTACGGAACCAGATCAAGGAGTTCGCCCGGACGAGCCCGCTCGGCGGGGCCGAGTTCAAGATCCTCTTCCTGGACGAGGCCGACGCCCTCACCCCCGACGCGCAGGCCGCTCTCCGGAGGACGATGGAGACCTATGCGCGCACCTGCCGGTTCATCCTCTCCTGCAACTACTCGTCGAAGATCATCGACCCGATCCAGAGCCGGTGCGCCATCTACCGGTTCCGGCCGCTCGGGCCCGACGCGATCCGCGATGGGATCCTGCAGATCGCCACGAACGAGGGCCTGACGGTCACCGACGGCGCAGTGGAGGCGATCGCATACGTCGCGCAGGGAGACATGCGCCGGGCGATCAACGCCCTCCAGGGGGCAGCGATGGTGTCGGACCAGATCGACGAGTCCCGCGTCTACGCCACCACCGCGACGGCGCGCCCCGACGAGATCCTGGAGCTGCTCCGCCTCCTCGTCGCCGGTGACTTCGAGGCGGCAGAGGGGGCGCTCCGGGCGCTGCTGTTCGAACACGGGATCGCGCCGGGCGAGCTCCTGGGCCAGTGCTACAGGGCCCTGATCCGCCTCCCGATGCACCGTGATCTCAAGGTGGAGCTGATCGATCACCTCGGGGAAACCGACTTCCGCCTCTCCGAGGGGGGGACGCCCGAGCTCCAGATGGAGGCGCTGCTCGCCAGGTGTGTCCTCTCCGCCCGGCGGTACGCCTGCTGAGGGAGGAGTGATGCCGAAGGAGGAGGGGACGGAGACCACGAACCGGGTCCGCGATTGGACCCGGCTCCTCAAGAACAGGTACCGGGACCAGCTCGCGGACCTGATCGCGCAGTATCCCCGCACCCGGTCGTTCTACATCGACTACCGCGACGTCTACTCGTTCGGCAAGACGGGTGTACGGATGGCTCAGGAGCTGCTCGAGAACCCGGGCAAGGTGCTCGAGGACGTCCGCGACTCAGTCCAGTCGCAGCAGCTCGCGCGAGGCAGGGGAGAGAAGCAGCCGGTCGTGAACATCCGGTTCACGAACCTGCCGATCCGGCTCCAGGCCCGCGACATCCGCTCCGAGCACATCAACCGGTTCGTCTCGGTCGAGGGGATCATCCGGAAGACGACCGAGGTGCGCCCCCGGATCATCGAGGCGGTCTTCCGGTGCCCGGGCGGGCACCTGACCCGGAAGACACAGGAGTACGGGATGTTCGTCGAGCCGGACGGTTGCGGGACCGAGGGCTGCACCTACCGGAAGCTGACCCTCGTGCCGCGACGCTCTTCGTTCATCGACGCCCAGAAACTCAGGATCCAGGAGTCGCCCGAGGGGCTCCGGGGCGGCGAGCAGCCGCAGACGATCGACGTGGACGTGACAGACGACATCACCGGGACGGTGGCTCCCGGGGACCGGGTGGTGATCAACGGGATCCTCAGATCCCAGCAGCGTGTCACCCACGGCAACAAGTCCACCTTCTTCGACATCCACCTCGAGGCGAACTCGATCGAGGTCGCCGAGAAGGAGTTCGAGGAGGTCTCGATCAGCGAGAAGGACGAGCTGGAGATCCAGGCCCTCGCGGCGGACCCCGAGGTCTACCGGCGTATCACCCACTCGATCGCGCCGACCATCTACGGGAACGACGAGGTGAAGGAGGCGATCGCGCTCCAGCTCTTCGGCGGGATCACCAAGTCGATGCCGGACGGGACGCACCTCCGGGGAGACATCCACTGCCTGTTGATCGGTGACCCGGGTATCGCGAAGTCGCAGCTCCTCAGGTACGTGGTCAGGCTGTCCCCGCGCGGGATCTACACCTCGGGCCAGTCCTCGACCCAGGCCGGCCTGACCGCGACAGCGGTAAAGGACGAGTTCGGCGACGGCCGGTGGACTCTCGAGGCGGGCGCGCTCGTGCTGGCTGACATGGGGATCGCAGCGGTCGACGAGATGGACAAGATGAACAAGGAGGATCGGTCCGCGCTCCACGAGGCGATGGAGCAGCAGTGCTACGACGACGAGACGGAGATCCTCGCCGAGAGGGGCTGGGTCCGTTTCGTGGAACTGCTGCCGGAGGACCGCGTGGCGACCCTCGCGCCCGACGGCCGGCTTGAGTACGCGGTGCCGACGCGGTTCTTCGCGTACGACTACGAGGGCGACCTCTACTACGTGAAGTCGCGGCAGGTCGACCTTGCCGTGACCCCAAACCACTCGCTCTGGGTCAGCCCGCTCCGGAGAACAGACGAGTGGGAGGGTTTCGCCCTCCGCCGTGCAGACGGACTGCCGGTTCGCCGACCGTTGCGATTCCAGAAGAGCACCCGCTGGACCGGCCGGCGCGCACCGATCCACGAGGTGCTGCCCGTTGAGGGAGGTGAACCGGTCGAAATCCCGATGGATCTCTGGCTCGAGTTCCTCGGGTACTTCCTCGCGTCGGGGACGGTCGAGCGGCACCCCGGGACAGGCGCCCCCCGCCGGACGGTGATCGCACGGACGCCCGGCAGGGAGGAGACCGGGGTCCGCGCCTGCCTTGAGCGCCTGCCGTTCGCAGTCTCGCAGGAGGGTCGCGCCCTCGTCCTCGACGACGCGAGGCTCGCGATCCACCTCGCGCCGCTGGGGGAGATCCACGAGAGGACCGTTCCTGGCTACGCGAAGGGGCTCGCCGGGGACCAGATCCGTGTCCTCCTCGAGGCCCTCGCCCGCGGGGACGGCGAGGTCGACCCGGTAACGGGTTCCACGGTCTTCGCCACCCCTTCCGCCCGGCTCGCCGACGACGTCACCGAGCTCCTCCTCAAGGCCGGCTGGTCCGGGAACCGCTACCTGGTGAGGGCGTGCGGCGTGCCCCGCGGCGGTATCCCCGTGGCGGGCCCCGGGATCTGGAGGGTGGCGTACGTCCGTGGCGGCCAGAACCTGCCGACGGTCAACGCCAACGGGAAAAAGGAGGTGAGGGTCGGGGCGTACAGGGGCCGGGTTCACTGCGTCGAGGTTCCGAACCACGTCGTGTACGTCCGACGGAACGGGATCCCGGTCTGGTCCGGAAACTCGATCTCGGTCGCGAAGGCCGGGATCACGGCGACGCTGAAGTCGCGGTGCGCCCTTCTCGGCGCGGCGAACCCGAAGCTCGGGCGGTTCGACGAGTATGCCGACATCGGGGAACAGATCAACATGCCCCCGGCGCTCCTCTCCCGGTTCGACCTGATCTTCATCCTGGCCGACAAGCCGGACCATACCCGCGACGAGGCGATCGCCGGCCACATCCTGAAGGCCCACGGGATCGGGGAGCTGATCGCCCAGCACGCCCGCGACCCGATCGAGGGGGTCGATGACGACTACATCCAGCGCGAGCTCGCCCCGGTGACGCCCGACATCAATCCGGCCATGCTCAGGAAGTACGTGGCCTACGCGAAGCGGACCTGCTTCCCGATCCTCTCTCCCGAGGCGCGTGAGGTCCTGGTCGACTACTACATGAAGCTGCGCGACATGGCAACCGCCAACAAGCCGGTGCCGGTGACGGCAAGGCAGCTCGAGGCGCTCGTCCGGCTGGCCGAGGCCTCTGCCCGGATCCGGCTCGCGAAACGGATCGAGGCGCCGGACGCCCAGCGAGTGGTCCGGATCGTCGACACCTGCCTGCGGCAGGTCGCCTATGACCCGAAGACCGGGTCGTTCGACATCGACAAGGTCGCGACCGGTATCTCGAAGGGGCGGCGTGACCTGATCCGCGCGATCAAGGAGGGGATCCGCGAGAACGCCGACGCGTCGGGCAGGGCACAGATCTCGCTGGTCACCGACCTCCTGGTCCAGCTGGGATTCTCCCGGGAGGACGTCCGCAAGCAGACAGACTACCTCCTCCGGTCCGGCGAGGCGATGGAGCCGAAGACCGGCGTCATCAAGCTGATCTAGAGCGGGGTGACACCGGGCCCCCCTCCGGCCGAGCGCAGGATCGCGTGGGTGGACAGCCCGGCCAGGGGGCCGGGACCGGCCCTCGCCCGTCCGGGCAGGGCACGGGCGGAGGCTCCCGTAACCGCTGGACCCGAACAAGCCGCGTTCGCGGGCGAGACGAATGGGAGCCGGTCTTGTGAGCCGGCACGGAAACGACGAGGGTCGTGATCGGCGCCGGGTTCGGAGCAGTCCCTGCGCCGTCGCGTCACCGCCGGGGGTACTGCACCGACACTCGCGAGAGCGCACCGCGGGAGTCGTTCCGTACCCGGAGATCGCCGAACAGTAACCGGGATGCGGTCCCCCACCGCACCGGGGGAGGGGCGTGCACCCGACGCTGAAGGAATCGGCTCTCGCGCCCGGAGAGATGGTCGGGCAAGGTCCGACAGGGGGACTGCGGCCGGCCGACAGCCGCGAGCAGCGCGCCTCCGGCACCGACCAGGTTGCGACGGGGGGTGCGCACGCGGAGAGCGCGTCGCAGACGGAGAGTGAAAAAATGGGAGGTCTTACGGGGCCTTCTCGAACACGAGCCGGTCGAAGGCGGTACCCTGGATGAGCAGGAGTCTTCCGCGGGCATCGAACTGCCAGGAGGTCACCCTCTCGAGCGACTCCAGGTAGGTCTTGTCGAGCGAGGCGTCGCCGCAATAGACATCAGTCAGGGTCGCCGGCGAGATCGCCAGGGTCGCGTTCTCAACCGTGAAGTTCCCGCGTCCGGTGTTGCAGTCGGCCCTGACCGCGTAGGTCCCGTTCGCGTCGAACGCGATCGTGTAGCGACTCGGGTTCGAGACCTGGACTGGCTCGTCTCCGACTCCCGCGATCCAGCGCCATGTCGAGTTGACGATCGGGGCCGTGATGTTCTCCGCCTCCTGCGTCTCGTTCGGCACGGTCGTGTTCGGCTCGGTCACAGTGTCTGACGGGGTCAGTGCCGGCGTTTCATTCCCGTCCGGGGAGGTCGTGGGCACCGTGGTCTGGTTGGACGGCGGGGTCGTTGTGCACCCGGCCACAACGAGCATCGCTGCGGTGACGACCGCCAGCAGGATGAGCAACAGGGGTGATGTGCGCATACAAGTACAGTTGATATATCAGTATTAAAATTTGCTGAATCCTCGTTCCGACCGGTCCCGGCTCAGGCGACGAGCCCCCCGATCCAGGGGATCGTGACGAGACAGAAGAGGGTGGAGATGAAGACGGCCTGGGAGGCGAGCTCGGGGTTGACGCCGTACTCCTCGGCGAAGAGGGCCGCGTTGGTCGCGCCGGGCATCCCGGCCAGGACCACCAGGACGCCCAGGACCAGGGGGTCCGCGACGAACGGCCGGAAGGCGACGAGGGTTGCGAGAGGCACCAGGAGGAGGCGGACGATGGAGTAGACGTAGACCCTTGCGTTGCCGAAGAGCGCCCGGGGGTCGAGCCGCGCGAGCAGCGCGCCGATCACGGTCATCGAGAGAGGAGTCGTCAGGTCGCCGAGCAGTGCGATCGGGCCGCCCAGAAGCGGCGGGACCTCGATAGAGAAGAAGAAGAGAGCGAGCCCGACGGCGACCGAGACGATGCCCGGTGAGAGCAGGACGCGGGGGCTCGTCGTTCGCCAGCCCTCCTTCGAACCGGTGAGGACCAGGATCCCGACCGTGAAGAGCAGGACCGAGAAGAAGAGGTTGTAGATCGCGGCGAGAAAGACCCCTCGCTCGCCCCAGATCGAGTCGACGACCGGGTAGCCCATGAACCCCGTGTTCGCGAAGATGACCAGGAAGGTGAGGACAGGGACCTCGTCCCTGGGTGCCCGGACCAGGCGCGGGAAGACGAGGGCGAAGGCGAAGATCCCCACGTAGTAGGCGCCGGCGGCGAGCGCGAGCGCTGCCCCTTCCCGGGCGAGGGCCGGGTCGAATGGGATCTGCATCGAGTCGATCACCAGCGCCGGCAGGGCCACGTTCACCAGGAACCGCGAGAGGACGGTCGTCGCCCCGTCCGAGAAGAGCCCGGCACGCCAGACCGTCCAGCCGATCAGGATCAGGAGGAAGAGGGGCAGCACCTGGGAGAAGATGGAGCCGAACACCACGTGCACCGTCCTCCGGGCCCGCCGCGGCGCCGGTTCGTGCTCTTTTTATATGATCCCGCCCCCCTAAGATGGTATGCCACGGCAGGTGTCTGCCTCGCACATCCTGGTCAGGACCGAGCAGGAAGCGAAGGCGCTCAGCGCCCGGATCGCGAGCGGCGAGGACTTCGGCGAACTCGCGAGCAAACATTCGAACTGTCCGTCCGGCCGCAACCACGGCGATCTGGGCTGGTTCCGGAAGGGCATGATGGTCCCGGAGTTCGAGAAGGCTGCGTTCGGCGCGAAGAGGGGCGAGGTGGTCGGGCCGGTCAGGACCCAGTTCGGTTACCACCTGATCCGTGTCAACGACCTCAAGGACTGAGCGGGCTTCTCAAGGACGGGGACGCGACACAGCGCCCCGGGGGGAGGATCACGGCAGGAGAGGTTGATGTGCGGGTGGTCTCCGATTACCCGACGATACCGATCGTCCGGCTCTACGAGCTCGGCGGATGGTGGCGCGACTATTACGACCGGGCGCACGTCGGGCCGATGCTCCGCGGGTCGTACGCGGTCGCGGTCGCGGTCGACCCGGCATCGGGCGGGACGGTGGGAATGGGACGTGTCATCTCGGACGGAGCCTCGGACGCATACATCCAGGACGTGATCGTGGAGCCGGCGTACCGCCGGCGTGGGATCGGTCGGCGGATCGTATCCGCGCTCCTTGAGTGCTGCCGGGCGGACGGGATACTCTGGGTCGGGGTCGTGTCAGAGCCGGGATCGGAGAGGTTCTGGGAGGGGGTCGGCTTTTCCTCCCTCCCGGGGCACACGGCCATGCGCCTTGCCGGGGAGGAGTGACCCCCTGCTCACCCTCGACGACTTCGAGCCGGTGACGCTCGAGGACCAGCCACTCTTCCGCCGCCAGTACGCGCATTACCAGCAGGTCCACTCCGACAACACCTTCACGAACCTGGTCTCGTGGAACCACTACGCGCACTACAGGCGGGCCCTGGTCCGCGGGTCGATCCTGATCAGCTCGGAGATAGACGGGCAGCTCCGGTTCCGCGCCCCTATCGGGCCGCACGACCCCGGGCTGCTCGAGGGGGTCTTCCGCCTCGCCCAGGACGCGTCCCCCGGCGGTCAGTTCTATGTCCTGGATCCAGGGGCCCGCGCCAGGATCGCGGCCTCCCGTCCCGGGCTCACACTCCATCCATCCCGCGACCTATTCGAGTACGTCTACCGCTCCTCGGACCTGGCAGACCTCCCGGGCAGGGGCTACCTGACGATCCGCCGTCAGATCAACCGGTTCAACAGGAACTGCCCGAGCACGGTCGAGCCGATCGGGCCCGAGAACCTGGAGGAGGTAAGGGAGTTCCTGGCCCGGTGGTGCCTCTGGAAGGACTGCGAGTCCGACCCGGTCCTGGCGGCCGAGCGCGGGGCGGTCCTGTTCGCCGTCGGCCACTTCATCGAGCTCGGCCTTGGGGGGCTCGCAATCCGTTTGGACGGGGATGTTGCCGCGATGACGGTCTTCGAGCGGCTGAACGCCCAGACGGCACTCGTGCACTTCGAGAAGGGGCTGCCCGACTGCGAGGGGATCTACAAGATGATCAACCAGGAGACCGCGATCAGGCTCCGCGACTACGTTCCGTACATCAACCGCGAGTCGGACATGGGCGTGCCCGGTCTTCGTGAGGCCAAGACCCGGTACCACCCCGACCACATGGTGCATGTCTGGTACGCGGAGGTGGACGACCTCAGGGTCAATCCGCACGTTTATTAGGCCCGGTTCCAAACCCGATAGGCATACCGGTCACCGTATGGTGAGCGAGGTCCCAGAATGAGTTCGATATCCCCCAAGGTCCAGAACCAGATCGCGCAGCTTCAGCAGGTCCAGCAGCAGTTGCAGACGGTCCTCTCCCAGAAGGCCCAGTACGAGATCGAGATCCGCGAGACCCGGCGGGCCGAGGAGGAGCTCGCTGACCTCGCCGACGACGCCGTCGTCTTCCAGTCTGTCGGGACGGTGATGATGCAGAAGCCGAAGGCGGACGTCGCGGCCTCGCTCAAAGAGAAGACCGAGACGCTCGACCTCCGTGTCAAGCAGCTCGAGCGGCAGGAGCAGATGCTCCAGGGTCGTTTCGAGCACCTCCAGAACCAGGTCAAGGCGGCGCTGGAGGGGGGGCCTGCCGTGCCCTCCGCCACCTGATCTTATCTACTTCTTATCCGCCCGGCTGAGCAGGTTGATCGCGTTCACCATCGCCTCGGCTGAAGCCAGCACGACGTCGTCACCGGACGACGATGCATCGAAGATCCTCCCGCGCTCGTCCTCGACCGCGATGGTGACGTGCGCGATCGCGTCCGAGCCGCCCGATATCGCCTCGATCCCGTACTCCTTGAGCGTGACCGGAAGGGGGACGATCTTACCGATGGCCCTGATGGCCGCGTCCACCGGTCCGTTCCCGGTGCAGGCAGCGACGCGCTCGGCGCCGTCGACGACGGCCCGGACAGAGGCAGTCGGGATCGTGTGCGTCCCGGTCATGATCGCGATGTCGCGGACGTCGACCCGCTTTTGGACCCCCTCGAGCCCGAGGACGGTCTCGGCGATCTCGTAGAGGTCGGCATCGGTGACCCGCTTACCGCGGTTCGCGATGGCCTTGATTTTTTCGATGACCCGGTCGAGCTCGGCGTCGGAGGGATCGAGGTGGACGTCGGCCAGCATCTGCCGGACCGCGTGCCGGCCGACGTGCTTGCCAAGCGTGAGCCGGCGACGGTGACCGACCATCTCGGGGGTCATGATCCCGGGCTCGAAGGTGGCCGCGTTTGCCAGCACGCCGTGGGAGTGGATCCCGCTCTCGTGCGAGAAGGCGTTGTCGCCGACGATCGGAGTGTTCGGAGGGATCGCGATCCCGGAATACCGCGAGACGAGGCGCGAGGTCTCGACGAGACGCGGGGTCTCGATGCCGGTGGAGATCCCGTAGATCGCCTCCAGTATCATCACTGTCTGCGCGATATCGGCGTTCCCCGCCCGCTCGCCGATCCCGTTCACTGTGACCTGGACCTGCGAGGCGCCTGCCTCGACAGCCGCGACGGTGTTGGCGACGGCGAGTCCAAAATCGTTGTGGCAGTGGACGTCGAGCGGCGCCGGCACCTCGGGGACCAGGGCGCCGATCAGGTCGAGCATCTTGGTCGGGGTGAAGACCCCCACTGTGTCCGGGACGTTCACGATGGTCGCGCCGGCCTCGGCCGCAGCCCGCGAGACCTCGATCAGGAACGGGAGCTCGGTCCGGGTCGCGTCCATGGCGGAGAACATGCACTTGTCCCGGTGCCCGCGGACGTATCCCACGATCTCGCGGGTGGTCGCGACCACCTCCTCGGGTGACTTTCTGATCGTGTGGACCCGCTGGATCTCCGAGGTCGGGATGAAGACGTGGACCAGGTCCACCCCGGCGTCCAGGCAGGCGTCCACGTCGCCCTTCAGCATCCTCGCGAGGCCGCAGACATCGGCCTTGAGGTTCATGGACGCGATGGCCTTCACGGATTCGAACTCCGCGGGGGAAGACGCGGGAAAGCCTGCCTCGATCGCGTGGACGCCGGCCTCTGAGAGCTGCGTGGCGATTGCGAACTTGTGATCCTGGCGGAACGAGACCCCGGGGGTCTGCTCACCGTCCCGGAGGGTGGTGTCGAAAACAGTCACTTCACGCTTCTGCGTGAAGAAAACGATCCCTTCTGGGAGCTGTTATGTCGGTGGACATACCCGCTAGCGTGCGCCTGCGTGCTATTTAAAGGATGCGATACTGAAAGAGGGAGAGATCGGGCCCGGCGGAACATGGCGAGGAGCGTCACCCGGGTGGTCGCACTGCTCTTTGCCATGCCCGTTGGACGCAACCGCCGGTGGGGCGTCTCCGGGCTATGCCCGCTCCTGCCCGGGGATGTCGCGGAAGACGACCGCCACCCGCCCGTGGCGGACAGGGAAGCCGGTGACGTGGAAACTGCGCTCGAGCGCGGGGAACGGTTCCTCGAGGGTGACGAAGCCCTTCTCGCGGCTCACTTCGAGGAAGAGGTCGAGCCACTCGCGGTGCAGGGCCGGCAGGATCATGAAGGCCGTCTGCCCGACGATCTTGCGGGCCGGCAGGGAGAGCGTCCTCGAAAATGCGGGGTTGACGTCGACCAGGAGGATATCGACCGGCTCGCCCCGCTCGTCGACGACCATCTCGCAAATCGCGCAGGGGTCGACCATGTTCTGGAAGAACGACCGGGCGTCGGCCTCGCTCTCGACGAGAGCCTCCTCGGTCCGCTTCCGGTCGGTGACGTCGGCGATCACGCCGAGCACCCTGGAGAGGGCGCCGCTCGCGTCGGGGAGCCCGCGGGCCCGGAGCGTGACCCACCGGACCTCTCCGGTGGGGGTGATGAAGCGGAACTCCAGGTCGACCGGGTCGCCCGCCGCCAGCGCGGCAAGTCGCCCGGCCTCGACGTGGGCACGGTCGTCGGTGTGGACGTGGCCCAGCCAGTCGGCGAGGGTCGTCATCTCCTCCTCCTTCAGCCCGAAGCGCTGGAGGACGCCGAGCGAGACGGTCACCCGGTCCGTCGCGGCGTCGCGGTCCCAGATCCCGATACTGCCCCCCTCCTGCGCCAGCCGGAGCCGCTCCTCGCTCTGCCGGAGCGCCTCCTCGGCCCGCCCCAGCTCGGTGACATCGCGGGCGATGATGGCGATCCGTGTCACCTCGCCGCCGGGGGAGAGGACAGGCTGGACTATCGCGTCGTACGACCGGCCGTTCCGGACCTCCTGGAACCGCCAGCGCTGCCCGGAACGGAGGACGATATCGAAGCGCTCCCGGCGGTAGCCGGTCACCTCGGCGGGCATCACACCCCAGATGTTCGTGCCAACGAGCTCCTCGACGGGACGGCCCAGCACCCGTGCGTAGGTCTCGTTGATGACCACCACGGTCCCGTCCGCCTCGAGCAGGAGGACCATGTCCGGGGATGAGCTGAGGATGACGCGGTACTTCTCCTCGCTCTCCCGCAGCGCGCGCTCGGTCGTTACCCGCGCCGTGACGTCCTGCCAGACGACGAGGGCCCCGGTGACGGCGCCCTCCTCCTGGACAGGGGAGGCCGACGCCAGGATCTCGCGAATGACGCCATCCGCGAGGGTGATAACAAGCGGGATCTCCACGACGTTCTCGCCGGCGAGGGCCCGCCCGAGCGTCGCGCCCGCATCCGCGAAGGGCGCGCCGCCCGGCACGCGGACGTCGTAGACGGTGGCGAGCTCGACGGCGGAGAGGCTTTCGAGCGGCTGCCCGGCATGGGCCTCGGCGAGGTCGTTCGCGGCGACGATCCGGCCGTCGGTGCCGTAGAGGACTGCGGGCTGCCGGATGGCCTCGAGCGGGACGGACGGCGGGGACATGGGGGGATCGGGCCTCGAAGAACGACTGCTTCGATCACCGTCCCCAGGGGTGATAATCATTCGCATGCATACCCGCGGAAATCCGGCTGCGGGGGTAAGACGCGGGCTGGGGCCGTCCGGCGCGAGGACCGCCGGTTCGGCGCGAAGTCTCTGTTCCGGCGGAAAATTGCCGGCGGATGTCGATAAGTTTAACTGGAATTCGGGCTCATTCTACAGGGCAACAGGACCCGCCTTAACTCAGCCTGGTAGAGTGCGCGGCTGTAGTATGATTCACGGTTCAACGTGATCGCGCGGCTACCGCGATGTCCCCGGTTCGACTCCGGGAGGCGGGATCTGCGGCAAAACCCCGTCGAGAGCCCAGGTAGTGTAGTGGCCTATCATGATGCCCTGTCACGGCATCGACTCGGATTCGAATTCCGACCTGGGCGTGCAGACACCGGGTGGACCATACGCCGCCCTCCTTTCTCGATCTGCTCTTCCGGCCAGACGACCGGACCGTGTCCCGCCATGATGCCCTGGACGCCCGGCGACCCGTTCCTGGGCGATCCGGCGACCGCGTTGCATACGGGGTCTCGCACCAGCAGATCGTGACTTCGGCACACGCAGATGATTCCCGATTGCTGTCCCGTCCTGGTTGTCTCCATGGAGCGTGCCCCCCCGTCGAGTGCCCGTCACGGGTCCCGATATGGCAGCCTCGTTCGCCGGGATCAGGTGCGCCCTTCCCATGCCACGCACTTCCCGGAGAAGCGAGCGGCACTGCTATCCCTGCTCCACGATCCCTTTCCGTCCGCCACGCCCACTGCACGTGCAGGCCGGTCACCCCCGGACGCTCCAGCCCCGAACCCTCCGGGATCGCGTCCCTCTCGGACGCGCTCACCGGTTCGAGACGGGTTAGGAACCCGCTCCTTCCTGGCAGAACGGGGGTAGGGGCGTGCGAAACCCCTGCGATCTAGATCAATGGTATCGAGAGGGTCCCATCCGCACCGCCCCCGGGAGTTCACCACGGTTCTTCTCCGCCTGCCCCGGGAGAGCTGTGCCAGAGCGGCGGGGAACCTGAGCAGTGCTGAAGACGAGGACGGGGGGGTCCGGACGATGGAATCTTCCTGCGGGCCTCAGATACCCGATATCTTTAGGCAATTATTTAATTAGTGCCACCTTCAAATACTGAGAACGAAGGTGAGCGTGTGGTTTCCCTTATCGACTTAGGTCGATATACCCATGATGAAGAGGCCGCTGAAACGTATCTTCGGGATCA
>JAAYEG010000009.1 GCA_012728895.1 Methanospirillum sp.
CTGGGTCCGCGCGGGCGAGTGGCTGATCTACACGGTCAACGTCCAGGCCCCCGGCCAGTACACGGCCACGTTCCGGGCCGCGAACCCCGACGCCGCGTCCAAGCCGGTCGAGATCTACCTCGACGGGACCAAGATCGGGACCGTCCAGATCGGGAAGACGGGCGCCTTCACGACGTTCAAGAACTTCGCGACCACGCTGACGTTCCCGACGGCCGGGAAGCACCAGATCCGGCTCGCCTTCCCCGCGTCGCGGGTGAACGTCAACTACATCGACTTCGCCAGCGGCGGGACCGTGACCACGACCACGACCACGGGGCCCACGGGCGGGGCGAACTTCGTCTCCGTCCCGACGACGGCCAAGCGCGGCAGCGCGTTCAAGTTCACCGTGACCCCGGCGGCCGGCAAGACCATCAAGGCGGCCTGGTGGTCGTTCGACGCGCCGGCCCACCTGAAAACCTGGAACTCCCGGAACGTGAACCCGACGTTCTTCTACCCGTGGCCGGGCACCTACAGCCCGCTCGTCCGGCTGACGTACACGGACGGGACCACCGAGGAGGTCCACCGGGTCAACTACATCAGATCGACCTGAAGGACGGACGAACACCCCGCCCCCTTTTTTTTCGGATCCCACGAGGCCGCGCCCCGGCTCCCGGTCCCCATGCCCCGCTCCGCCGTGCCCCCCGCCCTCGTCCTGGCCCTCCTCCTGCTCCTCGCCCCGTGCGCCGGCTGCCTCGGCGAGCCCGCCCGGGATAACCGGACGGCGGCCATGACCCCCGGCACCCCCGGCACCCCCGCGCCCGTCGTGCCCGTCGCGCCCGGCGACCTCGCCCGTTTCGTCCCCGAACCCCCGCCGGGCTGGCGGCTGGCGGCTCCCCCGTCCGCCGCCCTCCTCGACGACGACGGCGTCCCGTTCACCTCGGTCACGGCGGGCTACCTGCCCCTCGAGGATCCCGACGGCACAGGCCCCCGCGGTGCCGAGATCACCCTCCAGGACACGGCCGGCCGGCTGGCCGGCCTCCGGGAGGTCTTCGATCCGGGGAGCGCGGCGGAGGGGGACGGGACAGACCGCACGATCCTCGCCGGGCACCCGGCACGTGTGCTCGACGGCGGGATCGTGAACGGCGCGTGCATCCTCGTCGCGGACCGGTACGCCGTCTACCTGGCGGTCACGGGCGGGTCGCGGGCCGACCTCGACGCCTTCCTGGAGGCGCTCGACCTCGACGGGCTCGCCGCGTTCCGACAGCCTTAAACCGTCCCCGTCCCATGATCAAGCCGGAGCAACCATGAAGAGACCTGCATCCACCCACCTGGCCGCGGCGCTCGCCGTGCTCGTACTGCTCGGCGCCGCCCTCCTGGCCGGCTGCACCTCGGACACGACGGACGGCACGGCGACGACCGCCCCCACGGCATCCCCCTCGCCCGCCGGGACCCATGTCGCGACCGCCACCACGGCCGGAACGTCCGGGTCCGGGACCGCCGCCGCCGCGATCGCCTACGACCGCCTCATCCCGCTCCTCCCGGCCTCGGCGGGAACCTGGACGCTGGACGGCGACCCCCAGGGCATGACCATGAAGGACGGCGAGGGGCGCGAGTACACGTGGGTGACCGCCGAGTACACCGGGGACGGCGACGCCGCCGCCCAGGTCCTGATCCAGGACACGGCCGCGGCCGAGACCCCGTACCGGCAGCAGTGGAACTCGTTCTCGAGCTACGAGTCCACCCAGGGCTGGTGGCGGGCGGTCACGGTCGACGGGCAGCCCGGGTGGCGGTACCACGACGCGTCCTCGGACGACTACGGGACCTGGGTCCTGGTCGGCGACCGCTTCATCGTCTACGCGCTCGTCAACGACGGGACCGAGGCCGACCTGGACGCGCTCGTGGACGCGATCGACATCGCCGGCCTCGCCGCGCTGAAGTGAACTCCCTCCCCTCTTTCTCGGACCCGCCCCCTTAATACCGCTCGACGATGAAGAGATCACCGGCATCTGCCATGGAGAGGAGCATCGGATTCAGGGAACGGCGCTACATCGAGGAGCTCCGCATCCTCACCCGCTCCACCGCGGTCGACTGCGTCGTCGACGAGCGGTTCGACCGGGTGATCTACGTCATCAAGCCCGGGGACATGGGCCTCGCCATCGGGCGGAAGGGCGAGAACATCAACCGTCTCTCCCGGCAGCTCGGACGGCGGCTCGAGATGGTCGAGTACGGCGAGACGCCCGAGGAGTTCGTCGCGAACATCATCCGGCCGGCGGAGCTCGTCCGGCTCGAGCCCGCGCCGGACGGCGCCGGCGTCGACCTGGTGATCCGGCGGAAGGCCGACCTCGGGATCGTGATCGGGCGGGGTGGCGGCACGATCGAGAAGGTCCGCCTCCTCTGCCGGCGGTTCTTCGACCTCGAGGTCGCGGACGTTCAGATCGCCCCGGATGAACCAACCGGGGAGGAGCCGCCGCCGTGAAGGAAGACGTCCTCGCGGCGCTCTGGGACGTGATCGACGACCGGGCCCGCAACCCCCGGGAGGGCTCGTACGTCTCGTCGCTCCTGGCCCACCGCAAGGGGATCGACAAGCCCCTCGAGAAGGTCGGCGAGGAGGCGACCGAGTTCGTGCTCGCGGTCAAGAACGGGGACCCCGGGCGTATCGCCGAGGAGGGCGCCGACCTGCTCTTCCACCTGCTCGTCGCCCTGCGGGCGTCGGGCGTCGGGCTCGACCAGGTCCTCTCGGTCCTCGATTCGCGGCGGCGCTGACGCCTCCCCGTCCCTGACCGCGTTCCTCATTACCCTTGAGGCGAAACCTGTACCGGATCTGATATGAACCATCGAGTGCTTGTGAGCGATCCGCTTGCCGGGGAGGGGATCGAGATCCTGCGCCGGGAGGTGGCGGTCGATGTCAGGACCGACCTCACCGAGGACGACCTGGTCGGGATCATCGGCGACTACGACGCCCTGCTCGTCCGGTCCGGAACGCAGGTCACGGCACGGGTGATCGAGGCCGGCACGAAACTCCGGTTCATCGGCCGGGCCGGTGCCGGCGTCGACAACATCGACACCGACGCCGCGACGCGCCGCGGGATCATCGTCGCGAACGCCCCCGCGGGCAACACGCTGGCCGCCACCGAGCACACCTGCGCGATGATGCTCTCGCTCGCCCGCAACATCCCGCAGGCGAACGCGTCCGTCCGCTCGAGAGAGTGGAAGAGGTCGCGGTTCACCGGCGTCGAGGTGAACGAGAAGACCCTCGGTATCGTCGGCTTCGGCAGGATCGGGCGGGAGGTGGCCCAGCGCGCCACCGCGATGAACATGCGGATCATCGCCTACGACCCGTTCATCGCGAAGGAGCGGGCCGAGGAGCTCGGCGTCGAGATCACGGACCTGCCCGACCTCTTTCGGCGGGCCGATTTCATCACGCTCCACACCCCGCTGATCCGCGAGACGCGCCACATGATCAACGCCGAGACGATCGCCACGATGAAGGAGGGGGTCCGGATCATCAACTGCGCGCGCGGCGGGATCATCGACGAGGGCGCCCTCCACGACGGGATCGTCGCCGGCAAGGTCGCCGGGGCCGCCCTCGACGTCTTCGAGGACGAGCCGCCGTTCGACTCGCCCCTCCTCTCTCTCGAGCAGGTGATCGTCACCCCGCACCTCGGCGCCTCGACCGTCGAGGCCCAGGTCAACGTGGCGATCGAGGTCGCGCGGCAGGCCCTCTCGGTCCTCTCGGGCGGCGACGCCAAGTACGTGGTGAACGCCCCGATGATCCCCCCCGACCAGGCCGATGCGCTCGAGCCGTTCTCGGCCCTGATGGGGCGGATGGCCCGGCTCCTGATGGAGATGAGCGACGGCCGGCTCTCGGGGATCCAGATCACCTACGCGGGCGAGATCCCCCACCTGGAACAGGCCTCGCGCTACCTGACGCGGCAGACGGTCAAGACGCTCCTCGAGCAGATCCTCCACCTCCCCGTCAACCTGGTCAACGCCGGGCTCGTGGCCGCCGAGCGCGGGATCGCGGTCGGCGAGACGGTCGGCGGCGACACGCGCGGGTTCCGGAACCTGATCACGATCTCGCTCAAGACCGACCGCGGGGAGGAGACGATCGAGGGCTCGGTCTTCTCCCGCACGCGCCAGCGCGTGGTCGCGATCGACGGCTACACGATGGACCTGGACCCCACCGGCCACCTGGTCATCTCGAAGCACCTCGACCGCCCCGGGGTCATCGGCCGGGCCTCGACGACGCTCGGCCGCGCCGAGATCAACATCGCGGGCATGCAGGTCGGCCGGATCCGGCAGGGCGAGGAGGCGATCATGGTCCTGAACGTCGACTCCCCCGTCCCGCCCGAGGCGATCGAGGAGATCAGGACGCACCCCGGGATCCACGCGGCGTGGTTCGTCTCCATCTAACGCATTTTTTATAAGGGAATCCGACGCACGGATCTAAGCACACGAGGTGTGCGGCGGGCTCGTGGTCTAGCTGGTTATGACGTCGCCTTGACATGGCGGAGGTCCGGAGTTCGAATCTCCGCGAGCCCACTCATCACGGTCCTGTTCTCCTGTCTCCCGCGGTCCCGGGCCCCCCTCCGCGGGGTTGTTTCACCGCCGTTCCGATCAGCCCCTTCTCGACGGCCGGCGCCTCCCCAGCGCGGCCACGTAGATCGGGAACTGGTCGCTCCGGTCGATCCCCAGGGCGCGGTCCATCGCTTCGTCGTCGTAGGCGCCGACCGCGCAGACCCCGCAGCTGATCGGGGCGGCCGCCAGGTAGAGGTTCTGGCAGGCATGCCCCGCGTCCAGGAAGAGGTAACGGTAACCGCGCTCGCCATAGCGCCAGGTCATCCGGTACGGCACGGCCGTCCAGACGAAGATAACCGCCGCCTGCCGCAGGAACGCCTGGCCGTAACAGGCCGCGAGGACGCGTTCGCTGATCCCAGGGTCCAGGTCGACCTCCTCGAGCCGGTGGCGGAGGGCCAGGTAGCGGTAGAGCCCCGGCGCGAACCCGTCCACCCGCCTGGCCAGCAGGTAGGTCTCCAACGCGTGCCGCGCCCCCGCGCTCGGCACCGTCCTGAGCGTGTACTCACCCCCGACCACGGCCCGGACCCCCTGCGTCGCGAAGAGCAGGTAGGAGAGCTCCTCCGGGGCGATGGGCTCGTCCGCGTACTCCCGCACCGACTCGCGCCGGACGATCGCCTCCCACAGGTCGAGGGGCGGCACCTCGAACCCGGACGGGTCCGGGAGCGGGTGCACTGCGCCCTCGCCGCAGGGCAGTTCGAGCAGGGGCTGGGGGAGCCCGAGCATCTGGTCGGACGGGGTCATGAACTCCGCCCGTGTCCGGGCGAGGAACTCGCGCCCGATCCGGTCTGGTCTCGATGCCATGGTCCGCTTCTCCCGGGCCACTCTTTCCTCGAAGGCGTAATAAAGGTACTCTCCGGCCGGTCCCGGAACAACGTTTATATCCCTTTCTCTCTCATTATTACGACACCATTATGATCGGCGGGCCTCCGGGCCCGCCGGTTCATACGATGGCACGAACGCCGTGCGTCGCGCACGGCGGGCTGATAGACGCTGGGGCTGAGGCAGCAGTCGGGTGGACGTCACGGACGGCCCTGCCCGTGAATCGGGCGCTGCTGCATTCAGGATCTCTTACGAGAGACGGGTTGGAGCCGGCACAGAACGCCGGCACGTGCTCTTCCATACCGGTCGCGGAGTCTGCAGGCGGGATGCTGCAGAACGGGGCCGGATATGCAGAGAGTCCGGGCTGCAACTCTCCGCGACGATCCGCGGCCTTCTTCAGTCGACGGCATTCTCCTGCCGGGTCAGCACGACCACGCCGCCTCCCGCGCGGCACGAACACCTGAGAGGACTGATCGGAAAATGCCAAAAATCAACAGGCCGCGGCGGGGCTCGCTCGCGTACAGCCCGAGAAAGCGGGCGAAGAGCCAGGTCCCCCGCTACCACTCGTGGCCCGAGGTCGCCGGTGCGCCGGTGCTCCAGGGCTTCGCCGGGTACAAGGTGGGCATGACCCACCTGGTCATGGTCGACGACCACAAGCACAGCCCGACCGAGGGCAAGGACATCTCCGTCCCGGTCACCGTCGTCGAGTGCCCGCCGATGAAGGTCGCGGCCATCCGCGCCTACACCAGGGACACCTTCGGGAAACGCGCCCTGACCGAGGTCTGGGCCGAGCCGATCGACGGCGTGCTCCGCCGCCGGCTCACCCTCCCCGCCGCCCCCGGCTCCGGGGACGCGTGGGCGAACCTGGACCAGGCGGTCGCCGGGGGCTTGGTGACCGAGCTCCAGGCCATCGTCTACACGCAGCCGTACGAGCTCACCGGGGTCCCGAAGAAGGTCCCCGACCTGATGGAGATCTCTATCGGCGGCGGCTCCCTCGAGGAGAAGCTCGCGTTCGCGAAAGAGGCGCTCGGCACCGAGTTCAGGTTCGCGGACTGCCTCAAGCTCGGGGCCTACGCTGACGTGACCGCGATCACGACCGGCAAGGGGACGCAGGGCCCGGTCAAGCGCTGGGGCATCCAGGTCCGGAAGCGCAAGCACTCGCGCGGCGGCAAGAAGCGGCACATCGGCAACCTGGGCCCGTGGACCCCCCACCACGTCAGGTGGCAGGTCCCCCAGATGGGCCAGATGGGCTACCAGCAGCGGACCGAGTTCAACAAGCGGATCCTGAAGATCGGGGAGGACGGGACCGAGATCACGCCGGACGGCGGCTTTCTCCACTACGGGGTCGTCCGCAACCCGTACGTTTTGATCAAGGGCTCGATCCCCGGGCCCGCCAAGCGGCTCGTCAGGATCCGGCCGGCGGTGCGGCTCGGAGAACACGTCGAGCGGCAGCCCGCGATCGAGTTCGTGAGCACCGCGTCGAAGCAGGGGTGCTGAGAGATGAAGGCACAGGTTAAAGGGCTCGACGGCAGCGTCATGGGCGAGATCGACCTCCCGGCGGTCTTCGCCGAGGAGTACAGGCCGGACCTGATCCGGAAGGCGGTGATCGCCCTCCAGTCGACCCGCTACCAGCCGCACGGCACCTACGTCAACGCGGGCGTCGAATCGGTCGGCACGGGCTGGGGCTCGGGGCGGGGAGCCTCGCACGTCCCCCGCCTGCACAACGGCTCGCGCGCGGTCAAGGTCCCCCAGGCCCGGGGCGGGCGCGCCGCGCACCCCCCGAAGGTCACGAAGATCCTGACCCGGTCGATCAACAAGAAGGAGAGGTCAAAGGCGATCCGGTCCGCGATCGCGGCCACCGTGAACGCCGACCGGGTCCGCGATCGCGGCCACCTCTTCGAGGGCGACGTCCCCGTCGTGATGGACGACGCCTTCGAGCACGTCGAGAAGACGCGGGACCTCGTCCGTGCGCTCTCCGCCGTCGGCGTCTACGCCGATGTCGAGAAGGCCAAGGGGAGCCGGAAGGTCCGGGCCGGGCGCGGCAAGATGCGCGGCCGGCGGTTCAAGCAGAAGAAGTCGCTCCTGATCGTGACCGCCGACGAACCGCTCGCGGCCGCGAGGAACCTGGCCGGCGTCGACGCCGTCCCGGTGGGCGCGCTCAACGCCGAGCTCCTCGCCCCCGGGGCGCACGCCGGCCGGCTCACGGTCTGGACCGAGTCCGCGGTGCGGCGGCTGGAGGACCGGTCATGATCCTCCGGTACCCGTTCGTGACCGAGAAGGCGATGCTGGCGCTCGAGAGCAGCGCCAAGCTCCAGTTCCTGGTCGACAACCGCGCGACCAAGCCCGAGATCCGGAAGGAGCTCGAGGAGACCTTCGGCCACCCGGTCTCCGCCATCCGGACAGTCAACACGACCGACGGCCGGAAGAAGGCGATCGTCAGCTTCGAGAACCCGAAGGCCGCCGAGGAGATCCTCTCGCGGCTCGGCGTCATGTGAGGTGGAGAGATGGGACACCGAATCACTACACAGAACCGTGGGCGGGGAGGCTCGACCTACCGGGCCCCCTCCCACCGCTACAAGGCCGAGCTGAAGCACCTGGGGACCGGCGAGGAGACCGTGCGGGGGACCGTCATCGGGATCGAGCACGACCCGGCGCGACACACCCCGATCGCGCTCGTCCGGCTCGAGGACCAGAGCAAGACCTACTACCTCGTCACCGAGGGGACCGGCGTCGGCGACGCCGTGGCCTGGGGGCCCGAGGCGGAGTTCCGGAGCGGCAACACCCTGCCGCTCGGCCGGATCCCTGCCGGGACCAACATCTGCAACATCGAGGCGCGGCCCAGCGACGGCGGCAAGTTCGTCCGGGCCTCGGGGGTCCAGGCGGTCGTGGTCGACAGGACCGAGGACCGGGTCGTCGTCCGGATGCCGTCGGGCAAGATGAAGTGGTTCTCGAGCCGCTGCCTCGCCACCGTCGGCGTCGTCGCCGGCGGGGGCAGGGGCGAGAAGCCGTTCGTCAAGGCCGGCAAGAAGTTCCACAAGATGCGGTCGACCGGGTCCACGTGGCCCCGCGTCCGCGGCGTCGCGATGAACGTGATCGACCACCCGTTCGGCGGTGGCGGCCACCAGCACCCGGGAAGGCCGAAGACGGTCTCCCGCGGCACCTCGCCGGGCCGGAAGGTCGGGCACGTAGCAGCCCGGAGGACCGGGCGCGGGAAGCGGTGATCGGAAATGGCAGCAAAAAAAACGCAGAAGCGGATGCCGAGGCGGCGCGAGGAGTTCACCTACCACGGCCACCGCATCGAGGACTTACAGGCGATGTCCATGACCGATCTCCTCCCGGTCATGCCCACCCGGGCGCGGCGCAAGGTGCTCCGCGGCCTCTCCCGGGACGAGGAGCTCCTCCTCTCCCGGTTCCGGAACGGCGACACCCGTATCCGGACGCACCTGAGGTCGATGATCGTCCTGCCCGCGATGGTGGGGCGCGAGGTCGAGATCTACACGGGCAAGGAGTTCCAGAAGGTGGAGCTCCAGCCCGAGTCGGTCTTCCACTACCTCGGGGAGTTCGCACTGACGAGAAAGCGGGTCTCGCACGGATCGGCCGGTATCGGCGCGACGCGGTCGAGCAAGTTCGTCCCCCTGAAGTGATTATCATGGCACGCACAGCCTACTCAGTGGAGGCCGAGGGCGAGCAGTTCGCCCGGGCCAAGGCGAACGAGCTCCCGGTCTCGCCCAAGCACGCGATCGAGATCGCCCGGTTCATCCGGAACCAGGACGTCGACCGGGCGATCGACTACCTCACCGAGGTGGTCGCGCTCCGGAAGGCCGTCCCGTTCAGGCGTTTCAACCGGAACGTCGCCCACAAGCGCGGGCTTTCGGGCTGGGACGCCGGCCGCGACCCCGTCAAGGCCTCGAAGACCTACATCCGGCTGCTCGAGGGCGTCAAGAAGAACGCCGAGTACAGCGGGCTCGACGCGGACCGGCTCACGATCGTCCACGCGGCCGCGAACCGGGGGCGGGGCCAGAAGGGCTTCTTCCCCCGCGCGATGGGGCGGGCCACGCCGAAGCGGCGCGAGACCGTGAACATCGAGATCATCGTCAGGGAGGTGCAGGAGTAATGGCGGTCGAGCGCAAGTTCGTCGCCGACGGCGTCCGCAAGGTGCGCGTCCAGAAGTACTTCCTCAAGGAGCTCAAGCGCGCCGGCTACGGCGGCATGGACATCGCCCGGACGCCTCTCGGCACCCAGGTGACGATCTTCGCCGAGAAGCCCGGGATCGTGATCGGGAAGGGCGGCAAGGTCGTGCGGCAGCTGACCGCCGACCTCGCCCAGGACTACAGTATCGAGTCCCCGCAGATCGAGGTCCAGCAGGTCACCAACCCGAACTTCAACGCCCAGATCATGGCCGAGCGGCTCGCCAACGCCCTGGAGCGGGGCTGGTACTTCCGGAAGGCCGGGTCAAACGTGATCCGGCGGGTGATGGAATCGGGCGCGCTCGGGTGCGAGGTCGTCCTCTCGGGCAAGGTCACCGGGTCCCGGGGCCGGGTCCAGAAGTTCACCGACGGCTACATCAAGCACGCGGGCGAGCCCTCGATCACCATGGTCGAGAAGGGCTACGCCGTCGCGATCAAGAAGCTCGGGACGATCGGGGTCCAGGTCAAGATCATCCTCCCGGAGACGAAGCTCCCGGACAAGTTCGAGATCCTCGACGTCGCGCCGCGGCAGTCGCCGGGCGACGTCGAGATGGGCGAGCCCGTCATCGAGCCGGTCGAGGAGGACCTCGGCGCGACCATCGACGCCGAGCTCGCCGAGGCCCCCGACGAGGAGTACGTGGCCGAGGAGGTGCGCTGAATGGCCCTCTTCCGCTCCGGCGAGATCCTCCAGCTCTCCGACATCGAGATCGGCGAGCAGCTCGGGAAGCTCAGGCTCGAACTGGTCCGGTACAACGGCAAGGTCGCCGCCGGCGGCGCCACGGAGAACCCGGGCCAGATCCGCGAGCTCCGGCGGAACATCGCGCGCCTCCTGACCGAGCAGAACCGGAGGAGGGCGGCGTGATCGCGCCCCGGAACGTGCTCCGGCACGAGTGGATCGGCCGGCACGTCCGGGTGGCGCGAGCGGCGAACCCGTCCCTGGCGGGGGTCGAGGGCCTCTGCGTCGACGAGACGAAGCAGACCCTCAGGATCGCGACCGCGCGCGGTGTCGTCACCGTGCCCAAGTCGGTCGCCGTCTTCCGGCTCCTGCTCCCGGACGGGACAGCGGTCGAGGTGGACGGCAGGGCGCTCGTCGGAGCGCCCGAACGCCGTCTCGCCCACCGCGGATAACGAGGACATACCATATGGCACGTGACATTGGGTTGAACGTCGTGGCCCCCGAGAGGGAGTGCACCGACGTGAACTGTCCGTTTCACGGCACCCTGCCGGTGCGCGGCCAGGTGATCACCGGCAAGGTCGTGAGCGATAGGATGAACGGAACGTGCGTGGTGGGACGGGATTTCCTCCACTACGTGCGGAAGTACAAGCGGTACGAGAAGCGCTCGTCGAAGCTCCACGCCCACAACCCGCCCTGCCTCTCGGCGAAGGTCGGGGACACGGTGCGGATCGCCGAGTGCCGTCCGCTCTCGAAGGCGACGAACTTCGTGGTGGTCGAGGTGGTGGCAAAATGAAGGCCAAGCAGTCGACCACGCCGAGGGCGCTGGCCACGGGCTCGCGCCTGGCCTGCGTCGACAACACGGGCGCCCGGATGGTCCAGATCGTCTCGGTCGACCGCTACCACGGCGTGCGGCGCCGCCAGCCGAAGCTCGGCCTGGGCGACCTCGCGACCGTCTCGGTCAAGAAGGGGACGCCCGACATGCGGCGCAAGCTCGAGAAGGCGGTGGTGATCCGGCAGAAGAAGGAGATCCGCCGTCCGAGCGGCCTCCGCGTCTCGTTCGAGGACAACGCGATGGTGCTCGTCAACGAGCGCAACGAGCCGAAGGGGACCGAGATCAAGGGCCCGGTCGCCCGCGAGGTGGCCGAGCGGTTCCCGAAGCTCGGCTCGATGGCCACCATGATCGTCTGAGGAGCAGGAACATGGCACTATCAAACAGCATCCAGCCGAGAAAGCAGCGGAAGGCGCGCTACCAGGCGCCGTTCCACCTGCGCACCAAGCTCCTCGGAGCCCCGCTCTCGCCCGAGCTCCGCGAGAAGTACGGGGGGCGCCGGTCGGTCCGCGTCGTGCAGGGCGACACGGTCCTGGTCACGCGCGGCGACTTCGCCGGGGACGAGGGCCTGGTCGACATGGTCGACGTCAGGAACGCGAAGCTCGTGGTCCACGGGGTCGCCATCACCAAGGCCGACGGGACCGAGAAGCCCCGGAAGATCGACCCCTCGAACGTGGTGGTCACCCGGCTCAACCTCAAGGACAGGCTCCGGGCCGAGCGGCTCACGGGAGGGAAGGCGTAATGTCGGGCCACATCAAGCGGATGGTCGCGCCCTCCTCGTGGCGCCTCTCCCGGAAAGAGCAGACGTTCGTGACCAAGACCCGCGCGGGGCCGCACGACGCCGGCGCCATGCCGATGGCGGTCTGGCTCCGCGACCGGATGGACTACGCCAGGACGATGAAGGAGGTCAAGCTGATCCTCTCCGGGCGCCAGGTCGTCGTCAACGGCCGGCCCTGCCGCGACCCGCGGATGGGGATCGGGATCTTCGACATCGTCTCGATCCCGAAGATGGACCGCCACTTCCGCATCCTGCTCGACAAGAAGGGGCGGATCGTCTCGGTCCCGATCGACGCCGAGTCCGCGAAGACCCGGCTCGCGCGGGTCGCGAAGAAGACGGTCGTCCCGGGCGGGAAGGTCCAGCTCAACCTCGACCACGGCGCGAACGTCGTGGGCGACCACTCCGTGAAGTCGCGGGACTCGGTCGTGATCTCGCTCGAGCCCGAGAACCGGTTCGCGATCCTGGACCGGTTCCCGTACGAGGTCGGCAACATGGCCATGATCATCGGCGGGCGCCACGCGGGGAGGATCGGCCGGATCACCGCGATCACGCGGGTCCCCGGCTCGACCCCGAACACGGTCGCGCTCGAGGACCCGAACGACGGCACGTCGTTCGAGACGATCGACGACTACTGCTACATGGTCGGGCGCGAGACCCCGGCGGTCTCGTCGTGGGGGATCGAGGCGTGAACCCCCAGAACCCGATGCGCCGCCCGGTGGTCGACAAGGTCGTGGTCCACATGGGCGTCGGCGAGTCCGGCGAGCGGCTGATGAACGGCGAGGAGCTGATCCGGCGGATCACGGGCCAGAACCCGGTCCGGACGATCGCCAAGAAGACCCAGCCGGCCTTCGGGGTCCGGAAGGGGGCCCCGACCGGGGCCAAGGTCACGCTCCGCGGCGAGACGGCGTCGTCGTTCCTCACGACGGCGCTCGGGAGCATCGAGCGGGTCCTGTTCGCGAGCCAGTTCGACCGGAACGGCAACGTCTCGTTCGGTATCGAGGAGCACACGGACTTTCCGGGCATGGCCTACGACCCGAAGATCGGGATCTTCGGCATGGACGTCAACGTCGTCCTCGAGCGGCCCGGGATCCGGATCGCGCGGCGGCGCGAGCAGCAGAAGAAGCTGCCCGCCAGCCAGCGCGTCACGAGAGAGGACGCGATCGCGTTCATGCAGGAAGCATACGGCGTGGAGGTGCGCTGATGGCGGGAGAACAGAAGAAACAGTACGGCCGGGGCGCACACGAGTGCCAGCTCTGCGGCCGCAAGCAGGGGCTCGTCCGGCGGTACAACATCAACTTCTGCCGGCAGTGCTTCCGCGAATGGGCCCACAGCATGGGCTTCAAGAAGATGAACTGAGGGTGGACGAGATGGGACGACAGAATACGATCGCCGATGCGATGTCTGCGTTGAAGAACGCCTCGGACGGCGGCAAATCGACCTGCATCCTGGAGCCCGCGTCGAAGCTGATCGGTGCGATGCTCCGTATCATGCAGGAGTCCGGGTATATCGGTTCGTTCGAGTACATCGACGACCGCCGGGGCGGGCAGTTCAAGGTCCACCTCTCGGGCGGGATCAACCGGTGCGGCGTCATCACGCCGCGGTACTCGGTCGGGCTCGACGAGCTCGAGTACTGGGAGACCCGGTTCCTGCCCGCGAAGAACTTCGGCGTCCTGATCCTGACGACGTCGCAGGGCGTGCTCACCCACGAGCAGGCCCGCGAGATCGGGATCGGGGGCGAGCTCCTGGGGTACGTCTACTGAGGTGCCGGAGATGTCATTCGAAGCAACGGCAGAGATCCCCGACGGGGTCACGGTCTCCCTGGAGGGGACGCGCGTCGTGGTGACGGGCCCGAAGGGCACGCTCACCCGCGACATGCGCTTCCCGGGGATCGCGATCGCTGTCGGCGAGGGGCTGGTCACGGTCTCGACCGACGCGTCGCGGAAGCGGATCGTCTCGATGGTCGGCACGCTCGCCTCGCACATCCGGAACATGTGCAGGGGCGTGACCGAGGGCTACGAGTACCGGATGAAGGTGGTCTTCTCCCACTTCCCGATCCAGCTCAAGCTCCAGGGCACGACCCTCGTGATCGACAACTTCCTCGGGGAGAGGCAGTCCCGCTACGCCCGGATCGACCCTGACGTCAGGGCCGAGATCGGGAACGACGCGGTGACGCTCTCAGGTATCGACAAGGAGAAGGTCGGCAACTCCGCCGCGAACATCGAGCACGCGACCCGAATCCGGAACCGCGACCCGCGGGTCTTCCAGGACGGGATCTACATCGTCGAGAGGGCCTGAGATGGACCAGGAAACCAAGAGGCTGATCCGGGTCCGGGCCGCGAAGCGCGCGCGCTTCAAGCGGGCCGGGTTCGGCACGAAGAAGCAGCTCTCCGAGAGCTGGCGCCGCCCCCGCGGCCTCCACAACAAGCAGCGGATGCACAAGAAGGCGAAGGGTGCTCACCCGTCGCCGGGCTACGGCAGCCCGGTGGCCGTGCGCGGGCTCCACCCGAGCGGGTACCAGGACATACTGGTCCACAACCTGCAGGAGCTCGAGGGCCTCGAGCCCGAGACCCAGGCCGTCCGGATCGCCGGGGCGGTGGGCATGAAGAAGCGGGAGCTGATGCAGGCCAGGGCCGCCGAGCTCGGGCTGCGCGTCCTGAACCCGAAGGAGACGGCCCCCGGGCCGGCTGCCGCGGTCGACCAGGACGAGGAGGACGAGGAGGTCGCCGATGAGTGACCTCGCCTCCCGGCGGCGGATCGCCGCCGCCGTCCTCAAGTGCGGGGTCAACCGCGTCTGGTTCGACCCCGAGAAGGCGACCGAGATCGAGAACGCGATCTCGCGCGCGGACATGCGCGAACTAATCGGCGAGGGCGCGATCAGGGCACGGCCCAAGAAGGGCGTCTCGCGCGGGCGAGCCCGGGCCCGGTTCGCGAAGCGTTCGTACGGCCACCGCAAGGGCTACGGCCGGCGGAAGGGCGCGGCGGGCGCGCGCACCCCCTCGAAGCGCGCCTGGATCCAGAAGATCCGGGCGATCCGGAAGGTGCTCGTCGAGCTGCGCGACGACGGGACGATCGACCGGCACCACTACCGGGTCCTCTACCGGCGCGCGGCCGGCGGACAGTACAGGAACGTGGCGCACATGAAGGCACAGATGGAACTGCTCGTAGGGAGGAACCGCTGATGGCGACCGGGCCACGGTACTTCGTCCCGTTCCGCCGCAGGCGGGAGGGCAGGACCGATTACCACAGCCGCGCACGGCTGGTCGTCGCCGACGTGCCGCGGATGGTCGTGCGCCGGACGAACCGGCAGGTCATCTGCCAGCTCGTCCGGGCCGAGATGGACGGCGACCGGACGCTGGTCGCGGCGTCGTCTCTCGAACTCGAGAAGTTCGGGTACGCCGGCGCCACGGCGAACACGCCGGCCGCCTACCTCACCGGGATGCTCTTCGCGAAGAAGGCGCTCGCGGGCGGGCACGACTCGGCGATCCTCGACATCGGGCTCGCGCGGGCGACACCGGGCGGGCGGGTCTTCGCCGCGCTCCGGGGCGCGCTCGAGGGCGGGCTCGAGATCCCCCACGGGGAGTCCTGCCTGCCCGGCGACGACCGGGCGAAGGGCGCGCACATCGCCGCGTACGCGGCGGAGAGGGCCGGCGACCTCGTCGGCAACGTCGAGCAGGTCACGGCAAGGATACAGGAGCTGGCATAATGGCGTACGAACACGCGGAATGGGTTCCGCTCACCGGGCTCGGCAAGGCGGTCATGACCGGAGAGATCCCGTCGCTCGAGGCGGTCTTCGAGACCGGGAAACCGATCAAGGAGCCGCAGATCGTCGACGCCTTCCTCCCGGACCTCACGGACGAGGTCCTGGACATCCAGATGGTGCAGCGGATGACCGACTCGGGACGGCGCGTCAAGTTCCGGGCCGTGGTCGTGGTCGGCAACCGCGACGGCTACATCGGGTTCGGTCAGGGCAAGGACGCCCAGGTCGGCAACGCGATCAAGAAGGCGATCGCTAATGCGAAGGTGAACCTGATCCACGTCAACCGGGGCTGCGGCTCCTGGGAATGCGGGTGCGGGCAACACCACTCGATCCCGATCCAGGTCAGGGGAAAGGCCGGGTCGGTCACGATGACGCTCAAGCCGGCCCCGCAGGGGATCGGGCTGGTGACCGGGGAGATCGGCAAGAAGGTGCTCGAGCTCGCCGGGATCCGGGACGTCTGGACCTTCTCGTCCGGGCAGACGCGGACCACCATCAACTACGCGAAGGCGACCTTCGAGGCGCTCCGCGAGACCAACCGGATCCGGCGGGGAGGGCAGTGATGTACGCGGTCGTCCAGGTGCGCGGCGTGGTCAACACCCGCAAGGAGATCCGGGACACCCTGAAGATGCTCCGGCTCCACCACATCAACCACTGCGTCATCGCGCCCGACACCCCCGAGACCCTCGGGATGATCCGGAAGGTCAAGGACTTCGTCGCCTACGGCGAGATCACGCCCGAGACCCTCGAGACCCTGATGCGGACGCGCGGGCGTCTCACGGGGGACGACCCGCTCACCGACGACTACGTCCGGGAGCACACGGAGTTCGACGGGATCGGCGAGCTGGCCGGTGCGATCGTCGAGGGAAAGGCGAAGATCCGTGAGATCCCCGGGCTCAAGCCGGTGCTCCGGCTCCACCCCCCGCGCAAGGGGTATAAATCCCTGAAGCGAACCTATCCCCAGGGAGGGGCGCTCGGTTACCACGGGCCAGAGATCAACGAACTCCTCTACAAGATGCGGTGAGCCAATGCCTGTCAACAAACGATCGAAGTACCGCGGTTCCCGGACCTGCGGCGGCGGCACCCACAAGAACCGCCGCGGCGCAGGAAACCGGGGTGGAAGAGGCCGGGCCGGGTCGAACGCCCACCGGTTCTCGAAGTTCTACCTCGAGGGGGGCCCGGTCTACGGCAAGCACGGGTTCAACCCGGTCAACCCCGTCCGGGTGCCGACGATGGACGTCGGCACCCTCGACCAGCTGGTCGCGGGGCTGCTCCTGCAGGACCTCGCCGTGGAGAAGGACGGGGCCGTCGCGATCGACGCGTCGGTTCTCGGGATCGAGAAGGTGCTCGGGACCGGGCGCGTGACGCGCGCGCTCAGAATCTCCGCGTCGGCCTTCTCCGCGCAGGCGAAAGCGAAGATCGAGGCGGCGGGCGGTCAGGCGATCGTCGTCTGAGCCCGCCACTCCTGTACGGTGACTTCATGGGCGAACTGCTCGATCGACTCGAACCCCTGCTCGCGGCGATGCCCGCGGTCCGGGGCCCCGAGGGACACGTCCATTTCAAGAACAAGCTGATCTGGACCGCCGGCATCCTGATCCTCTATTTCGTCCTCTCCAACATCACCATCTTCGGCCTCGATCCCTCAAGCCAGGACCTCTTCGCCTACTGGCGGGCGCTCCTCGCGGGGGCCTCGGGGTCGATCATCCACCTGGGGATCGGCCCGATCGTCACGGCCTCGATCGTGCTGCAGCTGCTCAAGGGCGCCGACATCCTCCGCATCGATACCTCCGAGACCCGCGGCCAGGTCATCTACATGGGCCTCCAGAAGGTCCTGATCCTCGTGATGATCCTGATCGAGTCCGCGCCGATGCTGATCGGCGGGTTCATGGTCCCCGACCCGACCGTCGCCACGAACGTCTTCGGCGGGAACGCCACGTTCGTCTCGGCGGTGATCTTCCTCCAGCTGGTAATCGGCGGGATCCTGATCGTCATGATGGACGAGGTCGTCACGAAGTGGGGGATCGGCTCGGGGGTCGGGCTCTTCATCATCGCCGGGATCTCGCAGGCCCTGATCAACGGGTTCTTCAACTGGACCCCGGTCTCGGATCCCTACCCGATCGGGTTCTTCCCCCGCCTCGTCGCGATCGGGCTCGACGGCGCCAACTACATCCAGTACTTCGGGGCGGACCTGCTCGCGTTCGTGACGACGATCGCGATCTTCCTGGTGATCGTGTACGTGGAGTCGACCCGGATCGAGATCCCGCTCGCCCACGCCCAGGTCAGGGGCGCACGGTCCCGCTTCCCCGTGAAGCTGATCTACGCCTCGGTTCTCCCGATGATCCTGGTCCGCGTCCTCCAGGCGAACATCCAGATGCTCGGCCTCTTCCTGAACAACATCGGGATCACCATCTTCGGGACGTTCGAGAACCAGGCCCCCGTCTCGGGGCTGATGTACTACCTGGCGCCGATCAACAGCCCGAGCGACTGGATGTGGTGGACCACCGATCTCGGCCACGAGGTCTGGCAGGTCGTGCTCCGGATGGGGATCGACACCATCGTCATGGTGGTCGGGGGCGCGCTCTTCGCGCTCTTCTGGATCAAGACGGCCGGCCTCGACTCCAAGGACGTCGCCCGGCAGATCCAGAACTCCCAGATGTCGATCCCGGGGTTCAGGCGGAACCCCCAGGTGCTCGAGAAGTACCTGGACCGCTACATCCCGCGGGTCACGGTGATCGGCGGGGTCTTCATCGGGATCCTCTCGGTGATCGCGAACCTCTTCGGGGTGATCGGCGCGGTCTCGGGCACCGGGCTGCTGCTCACGGTCTCGATCACCTACCGGCTCTACGAGGAGATCGCGAGCCAGCAGATCATGGAAATGTACCCGTTCATGCGGGGATTCTTCGGGAAGGAATGAGATGGCAAGTAAGTGTATCATCACCGGCGTGCCCGGGGTGGGCAAGACCACGGTGATCACGGGAGCGCTGGCCAGGCTCGAGCAGGAGGGCGTCCGGTACGCCAACATCTCCTTCGGGTCGTTCATGTTCGAGACGGCGCTCGCTGAGGGGCTCGTGAAGAACCGCGACGAGATGCGCCTCCTCTCGAAAGACGATCAGAAGACCCTCCAGCAGAGGGCCGCGGGCGCGATCGCGAAGACCGAAGGGAACGTGCTCGTCGACACGCACGCCTCGGTCAAGACGCCGAAGGGCTTCCTCGCCGGGTTGCCCGAGTGGGTGCTCGAGGCGCTCCGGCCCGACCTCTTCGTCCTGATCGAGACCGACGAGGACCAGATCCTGGGACGGCGGCTCGGCGATCCTTCTCGCGTCCGGGACATGGACACCTACCGGGCGCTCGCGTCCCACCAGTCGTTCAACCGGGCGATCGCCGCCGCGTACGCCATGAAGACGGGGTGCACGGTCGCCATGGTGACGAACGCCGATCACCTGCTCGACCGGGCGGTCGACGACCTCGCCGCCCTGCTGCGGTAGTCATGGCCGCGAAAGAGAAGAAGAAAGGGCTGTTCGGGGGCTACCTGCCCCTCCTTTTCGCCATGGCCATGATGTTCTCGTACAGCATCCCCTGGCTCAGGGCGGGCGTCGGGTCGGCGATCGACAGGGTCCTGGGCCCCCTGCTCACCCAGTACGGCGTCCCGTTCTACATCCTGATCGTGATCCTCTCGACCCTGACCGGGATCTACTCGAGCCTGATCCAGAAGTACACGATCGACTACGAGAAGATGCAGCGGACGCAGGCCCAGATGAAGGAGTTCCAGCGGGAGTTCCGCGAGGCCCAGCTCGCCGGCGACGAGAAGCGGATCAAGAAGATGCAGGCCCGGCAGAGCATCCTGATGCAGGAGCAGATGGAGATGAGCCAGGCGCAGTTCAAGCCGATGGCGTACATCCTGATCGTCTCGGTCCCGATCTTCTTCTGGCTGCTCTGGCGGCTGCCGCTCTCGCCCGACCACCTGGCCTTCCCGTTCCTCGGGCTCACGGCCCTGACCGAGGGGGCGTTCGGGCCGTTCCCGGCCTGGATCCTCTGGTACATGATCTGCTCGCTCTGCATCTCGCAGGTGATCCGGAAGGCGCTCAACATCGGGGGCGTCTAGGTGCGGGTCACGGTCAGCGGGCCGCCCGGGAGCGGGACGACCACGCTCGCCCGCCTCCTGGCCGGGCGGACGGGCCTCCGGCTGATCTCTGCGGGCGAGGTCTTTCGCGGGCTGGCCGCAGAGCGCGGCCTCGACCTGGCCGCGTTCGGGGCGCTGGCCGAGACCGACCCGGGGATCGACCGGCTGATCGACGAGCGGCAGCGGGAGATCGCCGCCGAGACCGACGACATCGTGGTCGAGGGCCGGCTCTCCGGGCACATGGTCGAGCACGCGGACCTCCGGGTATGGCTCCAGGCCCCGCTCGGCGTCCGCGTCCGGCGGGTCATGGAGCGCGAGGCGGGAGCGGACCTGGCGGCGGCGGAGGCGGAGACCGCCGAACGGGAGGCCTGCGAGGCCCGGCGCTACCTGCAGTACTACGGGATCGACATCCACGACCTCCTCCCGTACGACCTCGTGCTGAACTCTGACCGGTTCGGTGTCGATGCCCTCGGGGCGATCGTGCTGGCCGCGTTCGCGGCCATCGGCGACTAGCCCTCTCTTCTCATTCCAGGGTCCGGCGGAACGTCGAGATCCCCAGGAGGATGCAGAGCCCCGCGAAGAGCCCGAGCGCGAGCAGGTCGACCGCGATCGCCCCGAGGCCCTGGCCCCGCAGGATCAGGCTTCGCAGCGCGTGGACGGCGTAGTACTCCGGGTTCACCACCGTCAGCGCGCGGAGCCATCCGGGCATCCCGAGGACCGGGTAGAAGGCCCCGCTCGTCATGAAGAGCATCAGGTTCAGAAACCCGTTCACGGCGGCGAACGACTGCTGGTTCCTCAGCCGGCTGGCGATGAAGAAGACGAGGCTCGTCAGCCCGGCGCTGATCATGGCGAGGACGAGGAGGACGAGGAGCGTGGTCCCGGCGTCCGGGAAGGGCACTCCGGTGATCGCCAGGACGACGACGAAGATCACTGTCCCGGCGAGGAAGCCCTTCGTCGTCCCGCTCCCGACGATCCCCAGGACGATACTGGACCTTTTGACGCGGGTGACCAGGTAGCCCTCGATGGTCCCGAGCTCCCAGTCGCGGATCAGGGAGAGGACCCCGCCCATCATCGTGGACATGAAGATCGCCATCACGATCACCCCGACGCCGAAGAACTGGAAGTAGTCGATCTCGCCGTAGACCCGGTTCACCTCCAGGCCCCCCCCGAAGCCCTGTTGCTGGAGCACTCCCCGGACGCCGGACTCGACCAGGGCGGGGACGGCGAAGTCGGAGGAGTCGAGGTAGAGCCGCACGGCGTGGGTGTTCGAGACCTCCGAGGGAAAGACGACGACCGCCACCAGGCCCCCGGCGGCGAGCGCCCCCTTCGCGGAGGTCTCGCTCGAAAAGAAACGCACGGCGAAGGTCGGCGCCTCGCCGGGCTGCGCAAGGCGGGATAGGGCTTCCGAGGAGGACTGAAAGAGCGGGGTCGGGTCCAGGTAGGGCTCCTCCTGCACGATCCCGACCGGCACCCCGGTGATCGCGCCGCCCATCGCGTTCCCGAAGACCACCAGGTACATGATCGGCATGAAGAGGGTCATGATGATCACGAACGGGTTCGAGAGGAACTTCTTGATGTCGCGGCGGTAGATCGCGGCGGTGCCCCGCATCACGACTCCCTCCCGGCGCCCGTGCTGTCGGCGTTCGTTGCCGCGCCGGCGCCGAACTCCTTCCCGGTCAGGTAGATGAAGAGGTCCTCGAGCGAGGGCGTCCGGACCGAGAGCGACGTGACGGCGAGCCCCGCCTCCTCGAAGACTCCCAGGAGCGCGGGCACGAGACGCCCGCCGTTTAACGCCCGGAGCGCGATCGTCCCCTCGCGCACCTCGAGAAAACCGATCCGCGGGTCGTCGCGGAGGCGATCGACCACGTCCCCGGTGATCCGGTCGAACCTGATCTCGACCAGGTCCCCGGACGGGACCAGCCCCAGCAGCCGCTCCACGGTGTCGAGCGCGATCAGCCGTCCCCCGTCGATGAACGCGACCCGGTCGCAGAGCCGCTCGGCCTCGTCCATGTAATGGGTGGTGAGGATTACCGTCGTCTTTTCCGCGTTGAGGCGCGCGACCTGCTCCCAGACCTCGTGCCGCGCCTCGGGGTCGAGCCCGATCGTCGGCTCGTCCAGGAAGATGATCAGGGGCCGGTGGATGAAGGCCCGCACGATCTCGAGCCGGCGCCGCATCCCCCCGGAGAAGGTGGCGACCACGCTCTCCGCGCGGTCCTCCAGGCCGGCGAAGGCCAGGAGCTCCCGGATCCGCCCGGCGAGTTCGGCCCGGGGGTAGTCCACCAGGTGGCCGTAGAACTCGAGGTTGTCCCGGGCCGTGAGCTCCAGGTCCAGGGTGCCGGCCTGAGGGCAGACGCCGATCACGGAGCGGATCCGCCCGGGCTCGCGGACCAGGTCGAACCCGGCGACCCGCGCCGAGCCTGCGGTGGGGGTGAGGAGGGTCGTCAGGATCCGGATCAGGGTGCTCTTCCCGGCGCCGTTCGGGCCGAGGATGCCGAAGATCTCACTGCGGCGGATCGAGAGCGAGACGTCGTCGACGGCGGTGATGGCGGTGGCGCCGCGCCCGAAGACCTTGGTGAGGTGCTCGACCCGGATGATCTCGGGGTCCTGTCCCCGTTCGACGGGCGTCATGGCGCGGGGGTATCGGGCGAAAGGGCGGCGAACGGAGGATCGACCGCCGGGACGCGTGCGGGCTCGGGTATCATCCTCTGGAGATTGCTCTCATCAGGGGATTATGCCTTTGATGGCAGGTCCGGACCGCGGGGGGTCGCCCGGGAACGGAACAGGACGCGGGACCGTCCCGTCGAAAAGAGGTCTTCAGAGGTACCGGTTCCGCCTGAGCCAGTCGACCTGGGGCGGCATGTACCGGTAGATGATATCGCACTTCTCGTCCTGGAAACTCCACGGGGTGACGATCACGATGTCTCCCTCCCGGATCCAGGCCCGCTTCTTGATCTTGCCCTTGATGCGACCCATCCGGGTCACGCCGTCGAAGCACCTGACGCGGATGTGGTTCGCACCCATCATCAGCTCGGCCGTCGCGAACTGCTCGCTGTTCCGTTTCTTCGGCAGGCGGACCCGGATCGTCTGCCCCTCGACGCCGGTTCCGCTGTCCATCACGACTTCGCCGGCTGCCTGAACATTCCGTCTTATTCGATCAACTCCATTTGGGTACTTAAACGTTGCGACGATTCATGAACCTATCGGTGGGGGCGACCGCCCCGGGGACGCGGGCCGATCGCCGGGGCGGGTCAGCGGTCCTTCCCGCCGTACCGGTCCTGGAACGTGACCTCGTCGAGCGTCTTCTTCGGGGGGTTCCCGACCTCGGCCGGGGCGCCGGCGGGGATGAGCGAGACGAGCGAGTATTCGGGCGGCACGCCCAGGAGCTCGCGCACGGGCTCGGCGTAGGGCTTCTTGTCGCCCGCGACCCAGCAGGTCGCGAGCCCGTGGTTCTGGAACGCGATGATCATGTTCATGGTGGCCGCGGCGCAGTCCTCGAGGTAGAAGGTCTCGCCGAACCGGCCGAAGACCGCGATGCAGACGGCGGCGTCCGCGATGAAGGGGGCGCTCCCGGTCAGGTCCGCGATCTTTCTGAGCAGGTCCCGGTCGGTGACCGCCCCGAAGAGCCAGGGCTGGAGGTTGTTCGCCGTGGGCGCGAGCCGGCCGCAGTCGAGCACGTCCTGGATTACGTACGGAGGTATCTTGGTCGGCCTGTACTTCCGGACCGACCGGCGCGACTTGATCGTCATCGTCCCGACGTTCATGAGATAGCGGGGGGACGATACGGGGAAAAACCTTTCGCGAAAAAACGGGGAGGGCCGCCCGGTTCTCCGGCCCGGGGCTCAGCGGCGCCTCGCGACCAGGACGGCGCCCCCGGCGAGGGCGGCGAGCGCGAGCGTGGCCGCCCCGAAGCCCGGGGAGGGGGTGGGGGTGGCGGTCGGGAGCGTGGTCGGCGCACCTGTGGTCCCGGTCGGCGTCCCCATCGGCGTCCCGGTCGGTGACACGGTCGGCGTGACGGTCGCGGTGGCCGTCTCCGCCGGCGCCGCTGTCACGGTCGCCGCGGGCGTCAGAGTCGCGGTGGCGGCCGGGGAGGTGATCACCGTCACCGAGGGCCCGTCTCCTCCGCCGATCTCCACCCCGGCGGTCTCGCCGGACCGGGTCGTCGTCCTCCCGGGACCCCCGTAGTTGTCGTGGATCGAGTTCACGTTCGACTCCGCCCAGACCTCGTAGGTGCCGGGTCGGTACCGGGCCGGGTCGGTCGACCAGACCGCCCCGGTCCTGAATACCGAGGTGTTGACCGGGATCCCGGCCAGCGAGGTCGTGACCCCCGCGTCGTTCACGAGCGAGGTGAACTCCGCCCCGGTCGGGTCCCGGACGTGGACCGTGACCGGGGCGCCGGCCACCCCGGGCCTCGCGGCGAGCTCGTAGAGGTTCGTCTCGACCTGGAACCCGAGCTCGTCCCCCGCGACGGCGCCCTGGCCGACCTCGAGCCCGGTCCGCGCGTTGATCACCCGGAGCCGAAGGGCCGGCTCCTTCACGATGAACGCCAGGGTCCGGGCCGGGTACGCGTACCAGGCCCCCGTCGCGCCCCCGAACGTCCCCGGCAGGACCGAGAACGAGGCGGGGTCCCCGACGGTGACCAGGTCCGACGGGGCGTCCGTCTGCACGCTGCTCCCCGGGGCGAAGCGGGCGAGCTGGCCCCCCGGGGCTACCCCGGCGGCCGTGATATCGAGCCCCTCCTCGCCGACGAAGACGGTCCCGCCCGCCGGGACCTCGGCGATGCCGGCGCAGGCCGGGACCGCGAGCGCCACGAGGCAGAGGAGGGCTGCTGCTGCGATGCGCTGCATGTCGATCACACGTCCGTATGTGGCCGTGCCATGTAAATAGGTTCTCTTCGGCCGGGTGAGACCGGCCGGGAACGACAGAAACGGGGTCGTCTCACTCCGCTGGCGTGATCGCGGCGGAGGGGCACTCGTCGACGCAGGTATTGCAGTCCACGCACTTATCTTCGTCGATCTCGGCGACCCCGTCGACCATCGCGATCGCCTCCGAGGGGCACACGTCGATACAGGTCTCGCACCCGACACAGAGGTCTTTGTCCACCTTAGCAGCCATGGAATTCTCTTGTATCATTGGCCCAAAGGACAAATAAAAGGTATCTTTTACGACACCGGGGCCGGGAGCCCGAGCACCTCGGCGAAGGTGTGGACCCCCGGGGGCCTGCCGACGACCCACTCCGCGGCCCGGAGCGCGCCCGTCGCGAAGACGGCGCGGTCGTAGGCCCGGTGCGAGAGCGAGACCGTCTCGAAGTTCCCGGCAAAGAGCACCTCGTGGTCCCCGACGATGTCTCCCCCGCGGACCGCGTGGACCCCGATCTCGGTGCCGCGCTCGTCCATGCCCTCGCGTCCGTACTTCGTCTCGCGCGCCCCGATCGCCCCGTCGAGCACCGCGAGGATGGTCTTCGCGGTCCCCGAGGGCGCGTCCTTCTTGTAGCGGTGGTGCGCCTCGATCACCTCGATGTCGTAGCCCGGGAGGAGCGGGGCGGCCTGGCGGACCAGCTGCCAGAGGACGTTGACCCCGATCGCGTAGTTCGACGAGATCACGGCCGGGACGCGCCCCTCGATCGCTTCGCGGTTCGCCGCCTCCTGCGCGGCCGAGAAGCCCGTCGTCCCGACCACGAGCGCGACGCCGTGCTCGGCCGCCGTCCGGATGGTCCCGACGGCCGCCGCCGCGACCGTGAAGTCGACCAGGACGTCGGGGCGCTCCTGGTCCAGGAAAGAACCCAGGTCCCCGCTCGCCACGACCGGGGCCCCGAACTGGGTGCCGGCCCGGACGTCGATCCCCCCCGCCAGGTCGAGGGTCCCGGACTCGGCAGCCATCCTGCAGAGGATCGTGCCCATCCGGCCGAGAGCGCCGGCGATCGCGACTCTAGTCATACCGGGCGAGCACCTCGCGGAGGACCTCGGTCTTCGCCGGGTCGAGGGCGGCGAGCGGCAGCCTGACCGGGCCGGCCGCCATGCCGCGCATCCCGACCGCCGCCTTGACCGGGATCGGGTTGGTGTCGATGAAGAGCGCCCGCATCAGGGGCGAGAGCTCGTAGTGGACCTCGAGGGCCGTCGTCCAGTCCCCGGCGCGGAAGGCGTCGTAGAGCCGGACCATCCGCTCCGGCTCGACGTTGGCGGCGACCGAGATCACGCCCACCCCGCCGAGCGCGAGGATCGGCAGGGTCAGGTTGTCGTCCCCCGAGATGACCGCGAAGTCCTGGTCGAGGGTCCCCTCGACGATCCGGGAGACCTGCCCGATGTTCCCGGACGCCTCCTTGATCCCGACGATGTTCGGGTGGGCGGCCAGCTCGATCACCAGGTCGGGCTCCAGGTTCTGGCCCGTCCGGCCGGGCACGTTGTAGAGGACGGTCGGGATGTCGAGGTCCGCGATCCGGGTGTAGTGCTCGACCAGGCCGGCCCGGTTCGGCTTGTTGTAGTACGGCGAGATCAGGAGGGCGCCGTCGGCCCCGATGTCTTTCGCCGCCCGCGTGAACCGGAGGGCCTCGGCCGTGTTGTTCGAGCCCGTGCCGGCGAGGACCGGCACCCGGCCCCCCGCGGCCTCCACGGCCGCCTCGACGACCCGCTCGTGCTCCGCGAACGAGAGGGTCGCGGACTCGCCGGTCGAGCCGGTCGGCACGATCCCGTGCACCCCGGCCGAGACCAGGGTCTCGATGTTCGCGCGGAGCCCCTCGAGGTTCAGCGACTGGGAACTATCCGACAGAAACGGGGTGATGACGGCTGGTATGACGCCCTCAAACATGAGAGAACGCTATACGCGCCGGGGATTATTTATCTTTCTCGTGATGTAGCCTGCAACGCGGTTCCTGACCCGCTTCGAGTCGACCACGGTCAGCTCGGCGACCGTCATCTTGTTCTCGTCGAAGTCGCGCGTGAAGCGGTCGCCGTAGCGTTCCAGGAGTTCCTGGGCGAAGGCCTTGATATAGTTCGGTTTGATTCCCATGCGCACCGTCCTGCAGTGATCCTATATACTGGCGTGGGTGGAGAGGATAAGGATTTCGTCGACGACCTCGTCCGCCGTCGCGCCGAAGACGAGGAGCGCCTCCCCCGCGACCAGCACCGCGTCGGGAACGCCGCCGGCGGAGGCGTGCGCGACCGCCCAGTCCATGGTGGAGATGCCGGGGGGCGTCCGCCGCGGGTCGACGACCGCGACCTCGCGCAGGTGGCTCTCGAGGTACCGCGCGACCTCCTCCAGGGGCCTGAGCGACGCGGCAGCCCTGACCCCCGGTTCGAACCGCACCGCGGTCAGGACCGCCCTGGCGAGGTCCGGGGCCGCGCCGAACGCGGCCCGTCCCGCCGGTCGGACCGTCCCCCCTGAGACGACGAGCCCCCCCGCGAGGGCGGCCACGTCGCCGGGTTCGCGGGCCCGGGGCGCGGCCTCGGCGAGGTTCGATCGGCCCGGGTCGACGAGCCGCGGGTCCGCCCGTCCGAGCCTCGCGGCGGCCCGGTCGAGGCGGTCCAGGAGTCCGGCGGGGTCCATCGCTATCCCTTCCGCTCCACGACGTCGTTTATCACCATCTCGGCGATATCCCCCGAGTACTCGCCGAGGCGGCGGACCGACTCGACGATGTAGCCGAGCGAGACCGCCCTCCCGGTGGGCACCGAGAGGACGAGGGTGTTGACGACCTCGCAGAGGGCGTCGGCGTCCCGGACCTCCTCGCGGGTCCGGTTCGCGAGCTGCATATCGTGGGAGAAGAGCGACGCGACCGCCCGGTCGAAGACCCCGAGCGAGAGGGCGCTCGCCTCCCGGATCCGGTCGTCGATCCCGGGCTCGGGGGGGCGCCCGGCGAGGTCGAGGGCGTTCCGCGCGATCCTGACGGCGTGGTCCGCGATCCGCTCGATGATCCGGGCCACGATCGCGTACGAGATGGCGCCGGCCAGCGACTGGCCGGACCCGGCCAGGAGGGCCGTGTTCCGGGTGAGCATGTTCACCTGGCGCGCGACCAGCCACTGGAGCCGGTCGACGTCCCGGTCCTCCGCGATCACCTCGCCCGCGAGGCCCGGGTCGCGGTTCAGGACCGCGGCGATCGCGTCCTCGTGCATGGACCGCGCGATCACGTACATCCGCTTGAGCGTGTTCTCGAACGAGAGCTCGTTCGGGTTGAGGAGGTCCCGGATCCGGATCGTGGTGTCGGTCTCCTCCATCACCTCCTGCCCGATGGTCGTCTGGGTGAAGTCGCGGACCACCGTCCTGACGAACGGGGGCAGTCGCTTCCCGGACCGGATCGCGATCTCGGTGTAGCCCGCGATATAGGTCCCGATCAGGGACCGGTACAGAAACGTCGGGCTGGAGCACGTGCTGACATCGAACTCCCTGGTCCGGCGGACCGTCTCGTCCGTCAGGTCCGGGGTGATCAGCAGGTTCCCGTCGGGCTGCGCGATCAGCCGGACCGGGTCGTTCTTGCCGATCTTCCGGGCCCGGGCCCACTCCTTGGGGAGCGTGATCGCGAGCGACGACCCGCCGGTCATCTGGACGCGCCGTATCTCCATGAACCTCCTCTATCCGCATCCGCGCGCATCCTATTCAATAGTTCTCCCTGTTTCTCTATAGGTTCACGATACCTCCGTATTCTCCGTCGAATATCCATATGTACAGTCCGGGGCAAGGGATGCGAAAGCATGCAATCCCATCGCAGCACCCTGTTCCTGCCCGGGCTGGCCGCCGTCGTGATCGGCGCCCTGCTCGTGGCGGGCTGCACCGGCACCGGCGAGACCGCGACTCCCGCGCCGACGGGCCCCCCGGGAGGCCCGGCCGGCAGGCTCTCGGTCACGGGCTCGACCACGGTCCTCCCGGTCGCCCAGGCCCTCGCCGAGCGCTACATGGACCTCAATTCGGGCGCGGACATCCAGGTCTCCGGCGGCGGCTCCTCGGTCGGCATCGCCGCCGTCGGCGAGAAGACGGCGGAGATCGGCATGGCCTCGCGCGGGCTCAAGGACGCCGAGACGGCGAAGTACGCCGCCCTCGAGCCGGTCGCTATCGCCCGCGACGGGATCGCGGTTATCGTCCACCCGTCCAACGCGGTGGCGCACCTCACCCTCGACCAGGTCCGGGAGATCTACGCCGGGAACGTGACGAACTGGAAGGACGTCGGCGGCCAGGACCGGCAGATCGTGGCGATCGGCCGCGACTCGGCCTCGGGCACGCGCGAGTTCTTCACCGAGAAGGTGATGGGGACGACGAGCACCACGGCGACCATGCTCGAGAAGAACTCGAACGGCGCGATCCAGTCCTCGGTCGCCCCGAACCCGGGCGCGATCGGCTACGTCGGCCTCGGGTACCTGGACGCCACGGTCCGCGCGGTCCCACTCCAGGTCGACGGCACGGCCGTCGAACCCTCGATCGAGACCGTGGCGGACGGCCGGTACCCGGTCGCCCGCGAGCTCTACTTCGTCACCAGCGGCGGGGCGACGGGCCTGGCGCAGGAGTTCATCGCCTTCGCGCTGAGCGGCGAGGGGCAGCAGATCGTGGAGAAGGAAGGCTTCATCCCGGTCGCGGCATAGGGCGGAGACCCTATCCAGGCTCTCCCTTTCCATGCACCCGACCTCGACCGCCAGGCTCCCGGCCCCGGCGCGTGCCGGGCGGTCCCATCTCGAAGAGCACGCCATCAGGGCTCTCTGGCTCGCCTGCGCGCTCGTGGCCGTGCTCGCGGTCGGCTTCATCCTCGCCTTTCTCGTCGTCTACGGCCTGCCCGCGTTCGCCGAGATCGGGGTCCTCGAGGTCCTCCTCGGCGATTCCTGGAGCCCCACGGCGACCCCGCCCGCGTTCGGCATTCTCCCGCTGGCCGTCGGGACCCTCCTGGTCACCCTGGGGGCGATGCTCTTCGCCGTCCCCCTCTCGGTGGCGACAGCCATCTACCTGGGCGAGCTCGCCCCTCCCCGTGTCAGGAACCTGGTCAGGCCGGCGATCGAGCTCCTGGCCGGGATCCCCTCGGTCGTCTTCGGGTTCTTCGGCCTGATCGTGCTCGTCGAGTGGCTCCGCGTCTCGTTTGCCGTCCCCTCGGGCGAGTCCGTGCTGGCCGGCTCCCTCCTCCTCGGGGTTATGACCCTCCCGACGATCATCTCGGTCTCGGAGGACGCGATCTCCTCGGTGCCGCGCGAGTTCCGCGAGGGCTCCCTCGCCCTCGGGGCGACGCGGTGGCAGACGATCCGGCGGGTCGTCGTCCCGTCGGCCCTCCCCGGGGTCACGGCCGCGATCATCCTGGGCATGGGCCGCGCCATCGGCGAGACGATGGCCGTCATGATGGTCACGGGCAACGCCGCGGTCATTCCCTCCCCGATCACGGACGTCCTCTCCCCGGTCCGGACCCTGACCGGGACGCTCGGGATCGAGATGGGCGAGGTCGCGATCGGCTCGCTCCACTACCACGCCCTCTTCGCCGTGGCGACCGTGCTCCTGGTCATCACCCTCGCGGTCAACCTGGGGGCCTCCGCGATCCTCCGGCGGCTGAACGCCTCGGCCACTGGACGGGGCTCTCCCTCCCGGCTCGCGGCGGTCCTGGGCCGGCCCCGCGCCGGGATGGCCGTCCCCGTCCTCGCCGCGGTCCTTGCGGCCGCCGTCGCGCACTCGGTCGGCGGGCTCCTGCCCGCGCTCGCGGTCTTCGCGGCCGGCCTGCTCCTGCTGGCCGCCGTGCCGCGCCTCTCCCGCAACCAGGCCGAGAAGGCCGCGTTCCTCCTGCTCTACCTGGCCGTGGCGGCCGTGGTCGCGATCCTCGCGATCATCCTCCTCGACATCGTCTCGAAGGGGCTGCCGGCCCTCTCCTGGGAGTTCCTGACCGGGTCCCCCCGGGACCTCGGGCGCGCGGGCGGGATCTTCCCGGCGATCGTGGGCACACTCTGCCTGGTCGCGGGCGCGATCGCGCTCGCGCTCCCGCTCGGGGTCGGGGCCGCGATCCACCTCGCCGAGTACCGGCGCGAGAACCGGCTCACCCGGCTCATCCGGAGCGGGGTCGACCTGTTGAACGGCACGCCCTCGATCGTCTTCGGGCTCTTCGGGTTCACCTTCTTCGTCCTCTACCTCGAGTTCGGGGTCTCGATGCTCGCCGGCCAGGTCACGCTCGGGCTGATGGTCCTCCCGACGATCATCCGGACCACGGAGGAGGCGCTCCGGCAGGTGCCGCAGGGGCTCCGCGAGGGCTCACTCGCGCTCGGGGCCACGCAGTGGCAGACGGTCCGCCGGGTCGTGCTCCCCCCGGCCGCGCCGGGGATCCTGACCGGGACCATCCTCTCGGTCGGGCGGGCCGCGGGCGAGACCGCGCCGATCCTTTTTACGGCCGCCGTCTTCTCGCAGCGCCACCTGCCGTCCTCGCTCCTGGACCCGGTGATGGCCCTGCCGTACCACCTCTTCGTCCTGGCCACGAACGTCCCCGGGGCACAGCAGAACACCTACGGGACGGCCCTCGTGCTGATCCTGCTCGTCGGGGCCGTGTACGCGGTCACGATCGCCGTCCGCGCCCGGTACCGGGCCGCTGGGGGGGCTCCGGGATGACGGGGACGCCCGCGCCCGGGACGATCATCGAGACCCGGGGGCTCGACCTCTGGTACGGGCCCTGCCAGGCGCTCAAAGAGATCACGATCCTGATCCCGGCGAACCGGGTCACGGCCCTGATCGGGCCGTCGGGCTGCGGCAAGTCGACCCTGCTCCGGTGCTTCAACCGGATGAACGACCTGGTCCCCGACTGCCGCGTCGCGGGGCTCGCCCTCTACCACGGCGCGGACATCAACGCGCCGGGGTACGACGTGGTCGAGCTCCGGAAAAGGGTCGGCATGGTCTTCCAGAAGCCGAACCCGTTCCCGAAGTCGATCTACGAGAACGTCGCCTACGGCCCGCGGATCCACGGCGAGAGGGACCGGGCGACGCTCGACGCGGTCGTGGAGCGCTCGCTCCGGAGCGCCGCGCTCTGGGACGAGGTCGAGGACCGGCTGCAGGAGCCGGCGCTCGGGCTCTCGGGCGGGCAGCAGCAGCGGCTCTGCATCGCCCGGACGCTGGCGGTCGAGCCGGACGTGATCCTGATGGACGAGCCCTGCTCGGCCCTGGACCCGATCGCGACGGCGAAGATCGAGAACCTGATCGACGACCTGAAGAAGCGCTACACGGTGATCATCGTGACCCACAACATGCAGCAGGCGGCCCGCGTGAGCGAGTTCACCGGGTTCATGTACCTCGGCGAGCTGGTCGAGTACGGCGAGACCCTCCAGGTCTTCGAGCGCCCTGCGGAGCGGCTGACCGAGAACTACATCACGGGGAGGTTCGGATGACGGAGCGGTTCGAGGCGGAGCTGGCGAGCCTGCGCCAGGAGATCCGCGGGATGGGCCGGCTCGCGCAGGAGATGTACTGCGACGCGGTCCGGGCGCTGGGCGAGCGGGACGCCGCGCTGGCGGAGAGGGTGATCGCGCGAAAGGAGGGGCTCCGCGGGCAGCTCCACCGGGCCGAGGACCACGCGTACCAGGTCCTCACCCTCTACCAGCCGGTGGCCCGGGACCTCCGGACGGTGGTGGCCTGCCTCAAGGTGGCGGCGGCGCTCGAGCGGATCGGCCGGTACGGCAAGGACATCGCGAAGGTCCAGGAGGCCCTCGCGGGCGAGGAGAACTCCCCGAACAGGGGGCACCTCGCGAGCCTGCTCTCGATCCCGGAGATGGCGCGGATGGCCGGCAGCATGATCGAGACGGCGCTCGCGGCCTTCGAGTCCGGGGACCTGGACCTGATCCGGGACTTCGAGGTGCGGGACGACGCGGTGGACGCCCTCGGGTACTCCATCTTCCGCGAGTGCGTGACCTACATGCTCGAGGACCCGGCGACGATCACGCGCGGGGCGCGCTACGTGATGGTGGCCCGGTACGTGGAGCGGTCGGCCGACCACGCCTGCACGATCGCGGAGGCCGCGGTCTTCATGCAGACGGGCGAGCGGGTCGAGATCAAGTGAGCCCCTCCGCAAGGGTTTTGCCGCTATCCGTCTCAGATCTCTGCTGCGCCCCAGTGGCTTAGAGGCATAGCGGCTGACTTGTAATCAGCAGGCCGCGCGTTCAAATCGCGCCTGGGGCTTAGGGCTTAACAATCTCTTTTACCCCCCCATCTCTCCGGTGCCGGCCCGGTCTTCCCGCCCGGTCCAGGACGGCTCCCGCCCTCGCCCGGGCAGTCCGGATCCGGTGGACGGTTTTTTATCGCCCTCTTCCAGGCGCCGTGACCGGACCGCGCGGGCGCCGGATGTCCCGGCTCTGCGGAGCCGAGATCGACCCGGCAGAGGTCGCGGCAGGGCTGCGGGCGCTCGTCGCGGCGGGCTGACGCGGCCGGCGGGAAAAAAGGTGTCAGAGGTGGTTGAAGAGCCAGGTGACGTCGGCGAAGTCGATCCGGCCGTTCTCGTTGTAGTCGAAGAGGCCCACCGGCTCGTGGTCGGCAATCCACGACATCTGGGTGAAGTAGAGCACCACGTCGGCGAAGTCCGGCCGGTCGTTGCCGTTGACGTCGTCGTACAGCCCGTCGCCGTCGGTGTCCGTCGGCACGAGGGGCGGGGCGTCGGGTACGGCCCGGATCCCCACCACCGCACTCGATGGATCCAGGGTGAAATAGTCAAAGTCGAGCTCGGGTGGGTCGAAGTTCCTCTCATGGTGGATGAAGGTGAGCGTGGACATGCCCGGCGGGAGCTCGACCGTGGTATTGACCCAGGAGAAACCGAGGCTCGAGGCCCTGACGGTCAGGGTCGTCGTCGTCACGCCGTTGACCTGAACGTCGATGGACCTGCCCGCGCGGGTGGCTTTCACGCGTAGGGCGAGCGGATACGTACAGTTCGTCGGGTAGGCGTTCTGCGCGCTCCTGGTGTTTCCGACCGTGTAGCGTGTCCATTCACCCTCGCGGGTGTCGGTGACCGCGTACCGGTCGTCGCCCGGGAGCGCGACGATGTCTACATCGTCGATCAGGTTGTAGGCACCCCCCGAGTTACCGTGGGTCGTGTCATGGTACCCGGATTGGTCGAAGTCCTCGGCCTCGTACCGCATCAGACCGTTCCAGAGCGGCAGGACGCTGATGAAGTCCGTCTTCGTGATCTCCTGGTGGACATCCATGACCGTGCGCACGTCGAGAGAGACCGAGTACGTCCCGATCCCCGCGTACTCATGGGTCGGGTTCTGCAATCCGGAGTAGGTATTGTCGCCGAAGGCCCATTGCCATTGGACTGGGTTCGCGCCGCCCGATGTGTCCGTGAACTGCACCGTGAGCGGAGCGTATCCCTTCCGCGGAACGGCGTTGAACTCCGGATGGGGGGTTGACGAGTACTTCACCACCCGGTTGTTTCCGGTGTCCGCCACGTAGATGTTCCCCTCTCCGTCCACCGCGATCCCCGTCGGGTTGTTGAACTGCCCGTCGCCCGAGCCGTACCCCCCGAACTCGGTGTAATAGTCGCCGTTCTCCCTGAAGACCTGGACACGGTTGTTGCCCGAGTCGGTGACGAACAGGAAATCCCTGCTGTACGCGATGCCGGTGGGCCTGTTGAACCGGCCCGCGCTCGAGCCGTAGCCTCCCACCACCTGGATCCAGTCGCCGATGTGGACGGTGTCCCAGTGGTCGTCCCGGTACATGGAGATGTTCTGGTACCGGTGGTTGTTCGTATCGACGACGTAGACGAGGTGCATCCACTCGTTGTCGAGGACCACGTCGTGCCAGTTGTAGAGAAATACGGACCTCACGGCGAGACCGCTCGGCTGCAGAAACTGTCCGGGCGCGGAGCCGGACACGCCCCAGGTGATGTTGGGCTTGAGGTTCAGATAGGCATTGGGCCAGAGGCAGAGCTGGTTCTGTCCCCGATCGGAGACGAGCCACCAGTCCCCCCGCTCATCGGTGATGTGCTCGCGATCGTACCATTGGACGATTCCATACGGGGAAGTGTATCCCGACCCCTGGTAGATGCCCGCCCACGGGGTGTAATCCCCCTCGTACCAAAACGAGCACCACTGGACCCGGTCGTTTGCGCTGTCGACGATCTTCGCTTGATCCTTCCCGACTGATGGGTATGCTTCGACGGAGATGCCGATGGGTGACTTGAACTGGCCGGCACCCACCCCCCATGTGCCCCACGTCCTGAGGAACCTGCCATCGGTGGTAAACCGCTGGACACGGTTGTTCCCCGTGTCGGTGACGTAGACGTATCCCTCGCTGCTCACCGCGACTCCCGTGGGAGCTTTGAACTGGCCGACACCCGAACCGAAGGTGCCCCAGCTCCGCTCGTAGACGAACTCTCCTGCGCCCACCGCACCCTGCACCCCGGCGAAGAGGAGGAGCAGGACCAGGACTCCGTAGATCGGCTTCATTTCGGTCACACCCGAATGGGCGTCCATTGCTTTCTGAAATATTATACCTTGTGAAACGCTCGCGGCGGAATGCCGGGGCCGCGCGGAAAAAGGGGGGGGTCTAGAGGTGGTTGAAGAGCCAGACGACGTCGGCAAAATCGATCCGGCCGTTGCCGTTGTAATCGAACGCCGGCACCGGCTCGTTCGCCGCGATCCAGGCCATCTGGTTGAAGTAGAGCACCACGTCCGCGAAGTCGGCCCGGCCGTCGCGCCTGACATCCCGACAGCCGGATCGGCACCGGACCGGGTCGATCACCCGCCCGACAGTCGCGGCCTGCGTCCGGACTCGTCGCATTGATTAATCCATTTTTACAGCCATACACTCACTATCCAGGCGACCCTGACTTCGCTCCACCCCTGAAGTCATGGACAAACACACCACCATCGCCGGCATCGTGGCCGGCGGGATCGCCGTCACCGCAGGTGGCGGCGTCACCATCGTCGCCGAGGGCTGGCAGCAGTCCGTCCTCGTCGCGCTGGCTGTCGGAGCCGCGTTCGGCCTCGGCACCTGGAGCGCCGACCGCCGGGTATCCGCGGTCGTCGCGGTCGTCCGCTCGTTCTGCGAGGAAGTCGCCACGTACTACGTGGCCAGGCAGGATGGCGAGATCACGGACGCAGAGGCCCGCGAGATCGCCTCGCGCGTCGGCCGGCTCGTAGCGGACCTCGAAGCCCTGGCCCTCGAGCTCTGCCGGCGGGACCCCGGATGATCCGGGTCGCGGCGCGGGACGCGCCGGCGGCGGCGAAGGCCGACGCGGACGTCGTCTGCGACGGCCGGACCGACGTGGCCGTGCTCGTCCGCGCCCTGGCCGTGCCGGACCGGGAGGTGGTCCTCTCGGCCGGCACGTTCGACGGCAACGCCGGGTTCACCGCCGCCGGCAACCGCTACCTCTGCCCGGCGGCGGGCGTGACCGTCCGCGGCGCGGGGCCGGCCCTCACCCGGCTCGAGGCGCGGCTCGAGCCCTGCCGGCTCGCGGTGGACGCGCCCGGGGTGACCCTCGCGAACCTGGGCGGGTTCGGGTACGTCGGCATCCAGGACACGGCCGACCGGTTCACCTGCGAGGACGTGTATATCACGCACGCCATCGGCCGGACGTACCTGCCGTTCGGGAAGAAGGGGGGGTGCACGGCTGCGTTCATGGTCTGGGGCCGGAAGGGACGGACCGTGAAGGATCTCACGTTCCGCCGGTGCTCGGTGGAGAAGAGCTACCACCACGCTTTCTCGATGAACCTCTCGGGGGCGAACGAGGGCGGCGGGTTCGCGGACGTGCTCTTCGACCAGTGCCACGCGATCAGCGCCGGCTCCGGGTTCGAGACCCGGCCCGGCTCGGCGGCCACCGGGGACCGCGACTGGTCGTGCGGGTTCGATATCCCGGACGCCGGCGACGTCTCCCGGCTCACAGTCCGGGACTGCCGGCCGGTGAACTGCTGGCAGGACGGGTTCCACCTGGACGGCTCGTGGAACGGCCACCGGCAGGTGGCGCGGGAGGTGCTGTTCGAGCGGTGCACCGCCGAGCTCTGCGGGGCCCGGTCCGGGACGGTGCCGACGGAGCTCTACCAGTCCGGGTTCTACGTGCAGTCGGGCCAGCTCGTCGATTGCCACGCGGCCCGCTGCCGGAAGGCCGGGTTCCTCTGCAAGAACCAGGAGGCCGGCGGGCTGTCCCTTATTGATTGTTCGGATACGGGCTCGGCCTACGGCCTGGTGGTCGAGTACGGCGGCGAGCGGATGCGGGTCGAGGGCTTCATTTCCGACGGTGCGACGCGGCGGGCGCTGCAGATGGTCGGGAACGACGCGGACGTCGGGATCACGATCCTGAACTTTGCCGGCACGGGCCGGCCGGCGCGGCCGGCAGGGTGACGGGCAAGGTCGGGCCCCCGCCGGGCGGGGACGCGACCCGGAATATGCCGCCGTGGCGCCCGACGGTCCTTTTCGCGGCTGACGGGCCGGTGCCGGGGCGCCCGCACCGATCATGAAAATGCCGGCGGAACATCCCCGGCCCCCGGTCGCGGCAAAGGGACAGGAGCCCGATCCCGTGACCCGCCACCGCGCATCCATCCACGCATTCCAGCGACCGTGCCGCGATCCCGGACGAGTGCCTCGCTCCGGCCCGCACCGACCATCCGTTCGAGGTCCCGGCTCCAACTCCGGGTTCGACCTGGTGCGCGCGTCCGCACGGATTCCCGGGCGAGCCCCGGGGTCGTGCGCTCCCGGGGCAGGACGACAGGTGCGGGGCGGGGGCGTCCAGCAATCCCCGGCCGATCCCGTCGCCGTCTCCTCTCCATCCGGCGCCCTTGCCAGGGCGTGCATGCGCTCCCTCCGCGCCGTGAACGCTCGCCCCGGGGAGCCCTCCTTCGACCGGGCGCTTCACACCGGCCGCATCGCCTCCAGCCACCCCAACCCCGTCGGGGAGCAGGTCCGAGAACGAGAGACCGGGCGGAGGCGGGCTTCCTCGCCTCCCTCCGCCTCCCGGGAACGCGCGCCAACCGGGAGCGGCGCCCCGTCCCATTGGTCAGGAACGATATATCCATAAACCGGCGGGTACCACCGCTCTCCTGCATGGGACTCGTCAAGACGGTCCAGCGGCTCATCACGATCCACTCCCGGCTCAGCCGGTTCCGGGGCCCGCTCGAGATGCTCACCCTCGGGGTCCGCGATCCGCGCGTCCCGCTGGTCCCGAAGACCGTGATGATCGCGACTCTCGCCTACGTCGCGAGCCCGATCGACCTTGTCCCCGACATCATCCCGTTCGTCGGGCAGATCGACGACATGATCCTGATCCCCTTCGGGGTGTTGGTGGCGATCTCGCTCCTGCCGCCCGGTCTCCGGGGCGAGTACCGGGCCGTCCGGGACGGCGCCCCGCATCTCGCCTGATCCTGGCCTTGAGGGGGGCCTCCGGTATCCCTGAGGCTCTTTTTTCCGGGCTGCGCTGGCTCCCGGGACGCCGAAAAAAAGATCGATGTGGTGCCCGGCCACGGCACGACCGGGGTTGTTCCATAGGTCGATGCGGGAGGGTATCAGGCCCGATGGTCGCGGTGTGAAAGTGAGCGCGACCAGGCCCCCTGTCGCCGCTGTCAGCATTGTTTATGCGACAGTATGCCCCATTCATGTGGGCGCAGGCGATCAACGTGGACCTCTTCATCTCGTTCCTTCTGGCCATTCTCCCCATCCTGGTCGTCTTCGTCGGCCTCGTCTTCCTCAAGCAGTCGGGCACCCTCATGGGCGTGGTCGGGTGGGTCCTCACCGTCGCGATCGCCGTCCTCTTCTTCTCGACCTCGCTGCCCATCGCGCTCCAGGCCACTCTGAACGGGATCCTCGCCTCGTTCGGGATCTCGCTGATGGTCCTCTTCACCATCCTCCAGGTCACGATGATGGACGTGACCGGGGCGATCCGGTCGATCACCGAGTACATCCGGACCATCGCGGCCGAACGCTACGAGCAGGTGATGCTCCTGAACGTCGGCCTCGGGTCGTTCCTGGTCTCGATCGGGGCCACGCCCGTCACCATGCTCCCCCCGATCATGATCGCGCTCGGCTTCTCCCCGATCGCGGCGATCGCGCTCCCGTGCCTGGGGTACGACCCGCTCACCTCGTTCTCGCTGCTCGCCGTCCCGATCTCCCTCCCGGCCCAGGTCTTCGATCTCGATCTCGCCGCCCTCGGACAGCGGATCTCGTTGTTTCTCCCTGTCATCTCGACCGGGTTCGCGTTCGGGATGCTCCTTATCGCGGACGGCGTGAACGGGGTTCGGAAGGGTTTTCTCCCTGCCGTCGTGGCCGGCCTGACGCTCGGGTTCTCGGCCGTCTTCTTCGTCCACGTCCTCCCCGTCACGGCGATCGGGCTCGTCGGGGTCTTCTCGGGTCTCGTTACGATCTCGGTCCTCCTCCTCCTCCGCGTGCTCCAGGGCCGGCCGATCCGAGTCCGTCGCGACGACTTTCCCGCCGACCTGATGCCGATCCACCGGGCGGCTCTCCCCTGGATCCTCCTCGTCGCCTTCTGCATCGTGATCAGCCTCCCCCCGGTCTCGGCCTGGCTCCACTCCCTGCTGGGCCCGCTTCAGACCATCACGGTCCTCGCGGACCAGGCTATCGACCTGCGGCTCCTGAACCAGGCGTACACCTGGGTCCTGGTCTCGACCCTGGCGGCGGCCCCATTCCTGGTCCGGAGCCGGGCCGAGGCGCGGCAGATCGCGGGGCTCTGGCTGAAGCGCGCCTGGGCCCCGACCCTCGCCGCGGCCGTCTTCTTCGCGATCGCCTACGTCATGGACTGGTCGGGCCAGACCGTGATCGACGGCGCCCTCACCTTCGCGCCGGGCACCGCGGACCTCAACATGAACGCGGTGATCGGGCTGACCCTCGCGGCGGTCTTCGGCGTCGCCTTCCCCGCGATCAGCCCCCTGCTCGGTCTCTTCGGGGCGTTCGTCTCGGGCTCGGAGGCCTCGTCGAACGTGATGTTCCACGGGATCCTCGAGCGGGCCACCAGCGTCCTCCACCTGGACTTCATCAAGGTCTACGCGGCCCACGCGGTCGCCAGCGGTATCGCCTCCGGGGTCGCGCCGGCGAAGATCATCAACGCGGCCGCCGTGATCGACCAGCTCGGGGTCGAGGGCGAGGTGATCCGGCGCTGTTTCCCGGTTGCTCTCGCGCTGACGGTCCTGACGGGGGGCATGCTCGTCCTGATGCTCGCGGTCTGAACGACCGGGCTTTTCTCTCCGGTCAGGCGCCCACCGCCGGCCAACGTCTCCGGCGGACCGTGGAGAAGATGGTTCGGACGGTGGAGCGACACGGACCGGGGATACGATGACCCCGGTCGCCACCCTCCCGGCAGTGCCCGCGTCCTCCGATCGGTACCTTCTGCCGTCGCCACCCGGAAGCGGAACCGGGGAGGGGCCGGCGCGTACCCTCCGGTCAGGGGGTTCGGGCGATCTCTTAGACCCTCTCTGAATCCGCGGGGGCGATTCACCTCGACGACCCGTGGAACCCCGGGAGGTACGGGCGGGATTACATCCTGCGAATGCGACGGCCCCCGTTGTGCAGGCGGGACGGTCGTCGATCGACCTCCCGCTGTCACGGAGATACGTGAACCGGACATATTCGCCGGGAAAGGAACGGACGTTCTCATCGAAATGCGCGTGGCCGGATCGACCCTGTCCGCGGCCCATGACCCTGAGTTCGCGGGAAAAAAAGATGATACCACAAGAAAATTTTCATTAAGGGAATGAAATTTACGCAATGTTTTATAACTCAAAACCGACCCTGGAATGGTTTGGGGTGAACATCATGACATGTGAACGACCCGCCAAACTCGAACAGGCAGCGATAGAGGAGATCCAGGATCTCGAGACGAGACTCGGGGTCACTCTTGTCGCGTATGAAAAAGTCCTGCCCTACAAGAAGCTGACCGACGACGGTATTGCAAAACTGAAAGAAATCGAGAAAGAGACCCGGGCAATACTCGTCGCGTACGAGGCATAGGTCGGTATCAACGAGCCTGGCACTCGAGGGATTCTTTCATCTCGAAGGAGAGGACCGGTGCCCGGCCGAGCGGCGGGGAGGCATGCCCCGTCGCCAGCACCGGTGTCGCCACCCGTGCGTGCTGGCGAGAGGTGGGCACGAGGGGCCGTCCGCGTCGTCCGCGCCGGCAGGGCTGCATGGGAGATGCCCGCGGCGCTCGGGACGGTCCGCTATCCACCGCTCGTGATCAGTGGCGAAACGGACGACGGAGTCGGGACCGTCGAACGGTCCCCCGTCCCGGGGTGCGTTCCCTGCACGGGGCGGAGCAGGTCGCGGCGGCGCGACCGTCCGGCGCCGGGACGGGGGTGTAGCGCACCTCGACCGGGTTCTCGTGACCGCGGAACCCCGGGTTACCCGGGATGTGATCGGCCGGGGCGGGGTGTCATCGCGTCTCTGCGATGTCGAGACAGACCGTGCCGAGCAGCCGCTGGTCGCCTGGCCGCACGACGACCTCGTTCTCGAAAACCAATGCCGTCCTGCACGAGGCGGGCGCGGGCGCGGTTCCGTCATGTGTCGTCACGCCAGGTCGCTTCTATCCATCTGAACCTCTATCCCCGTACGTTTGGTCCGGCACTCCAGCCCACCGGGGTAGACACGGGACGGTGTAACCCCCACCGTCCGCGGTTCACCCGCCGCCGGCATGGCGCCGTGCAAGGACCGTGATCGGAAGGCCGGAGCGTCCCACGGCGTCGATATCCCCGACGAAAAAACCCCGGGTCCGGTGCGCCTCCCGCGGGACGACGTCCTAGTCGAGGAGCGGGGCGATCCGTCCCCGTATCGCATCCCGCATCGCCTCGGCCGATCTCCGGTCCGGGGCCTCGACCATCACCCGGACGATCGGCTCGGTCCCCGAGGGCCGGACGAGGGCCCAGGTCCTGTCCTTCGAGATCCGGATCCCGTCCGTCCTGTCGGCGGAATAACCCGGGAACCCGGACTCGACCGCGGCCACCACCTCCCCGGCCCGGCCGGTCTCGATCCGTTCGGAGATGAAGTGGAACGGCGGCAGCCCGTCGAGGAGCTCCGAGAGTCTTTTCTCTTCGCCGGCCAGCAGCCCGACCATCGTCGCGGCCGTCATGCCCCCGTCGCGGCAGAACTGGTGGTCGGGGTAGATCAGGCCGCCGTTCCCCTCCCCGCCGAACGCCACCGGGACGCCGTCCCTGATGAGTTCGAGCATGGTCCGCGCCACGTAGATGGAGCCGACCGGCGTGTAACGGACCGTGCACCCGGTCTCCTCCGCGATATCCTCGATCAGCTGCGAGGTCGAGACGGGGGTGACGATCACCCCCCGCCGCCGCCTGCAGACGTGGCGGGCGATCAGGGCGAACTCGTGGTTCTCCTCGACGTACCGGCCCCGGTCGTCGACGAAGACCGCCCGGTCCGCGTCGCCGTCGTGCGCGACGCCGAAGGCTGCCCCGGTCTCGAGGACCAGGTCGGCGAGCGGCGCGAGGCCGTCCGGGGTCGGCTCGGGAAGCCGGCCCGGGAAGGTGCCGTCGGGCTCGCCGTTGATGGTGTGAACCTCGCAGCCCATCCGGCGGAGCAGGGCCGGCGTGGTGAGGGCGGCCGGGCCCGAGCCCGGGTCGACGGCGACGGTCATGCCCTCCCCGATCCCCCCGGGGAAGCGGGCGAGGATCGCGTCCAGGTAACGGCCGACAAGGTCCGGCGCCAGGGTCTCCGTGCCCAGGTTCATCCAGTCCCGGAGCGCGAAGTCGCCGTCGAAGAGCCGGCGCTCGAGGGCGATCACCTCCCGGTCTCCCATCTCGGTCCCGTCGTGCTCGATCACCTTGACCCCGTTGTACTGGGGCGGGTTGTGCGAGGCCGTCACCATCGCGCCGGCCGCGAAGGTGTCCCGGACGATGAACTGGAGCGCGGGGGTGGGAAGGACCCCGCAGTCCACGACGTCGCAGCCCGAGGCCAAAAGACCGGATTTCAGCGCGTGCACGAGCACCGGGCCGGAGGTGCGGGTGTCCCGGCCGACCGCGATCGGGCCCGGGCGCATCGCGCCGAGCGCCTGCCCGATCCGGAGGACGAGCTCCGGGGTCATCCGTTCCCCGACGACCCCGCGCACCCCGTTCGTCCCGAAGAGCCTCTTCTCCTTCATCGGCACCCTCCCCCGGCACCCCCTTCGCCCACGGCCCGGGCGAGCCCCGACATGGCCGTCAGCCCGCCGGCCGGGTCGCAGGCGACCAGGGCCATGACCACCGTCCCCTGCCCGGCATGGACCATGCCCCTCAGGCCCGCGGCGACCACCCCGGGGGCGGATGCCAGGCCGGCCTCGAGTCGCCCGAGGGTATCGCGGTCGCCGGCGATCTCCCCCGTGGTCCGCATCGCGCCGCTGCACTCGAAGCCGCCGGCGCCGCCCGCCCGGGCCCGGCACTCCCGGAGGAGGCCCCCGGGCGAGTGGTGCTCGTCGAACCGGTCGAGGGCGCCGAGCACCTCCCGAGCGGTCGGGTCGCGGAGCACGCACCGCTCCGACGGGAGGTCGCCGATCACCACCCGGGCGAACGGCTCTTTCTTGAACCCCTCGACGAGCGCGAGGTCGCACCCGCTGTCCGAGAGCCGGTCCAGGGCAGAGAAGAGCGTGTCCCCTCGGTGTAGCCCGACCCCCTTCTCTGCGTCGATACCGACCACGACGCGGGCCCCCCGGTCGTAGAACCGGGTCGTGTCCCGGTCCGGATCGAGCGAGAAGGGGTGGGCCCCCCCCAGGTGCTTGACCACGCCGACGGCGAGTTCCGGGGCGGCGGCGTCGATCACCTGCTCGATCAGGGTCGTCTTGCCCGTCCCGGACCAGCCGGCGAACTGGACGACCCTCATTCTTCCTCCCGCTGCCCGCGGGTCTCGAGCAGGGTCTGCGCCGCGAGCCCCACCGACCGCATGATCCCGGCGATCCGGTCCTCGATGTCGAGCTCGTCGTCGACCGGGAGGCTCGTCCCCTCGACCTCGAGCAGGAACCGGGCGACCTCGCTCGCCTCGAAGAGGAGGTCGTCGAGCTCCTCCGTGGTGAAGAAGCCGCACATGGCCCCGTAGAAGAAGGTCGCCCCCGCCTTGCGCACCTTCTTCTTGAACGAGTTCCGCGCCTGGTTGACCGCCTGCGGCGAGTAGGGCTCGGTCATGAACGGGACGAGCTCGGGGAGGTGCTGGCCGATGAAGGTCATCTCGGCCCCCGAGGTAGTCCGGAAGTCGGCGCAGAGACGGGCGAGCGCCCACTCGCGGGCGGTGATGTAGGTTCGCCGGCGCAGGAACCGGTTCACCTTCTCGTAGGCGGCGCCGTCGACCTTGCGGAACTTGGCGTAGCGGGCGACCTCGTCGTCCTGGAATCCGGCTGCCATGCGATCAATCTCTTGGCGGTGCAGGGCAAAAAACGGATCAGGGCGGGGCAGGCCGGACCTCGATCCAGTCGAGGTTCGTGTTCCGGGCCTCGTCGAACCGGAGGACGATCGGCTGCCGGCCCGGGGCGAGATCGAGCGGGAGCTCGGACGTCACGTAGTCCTCGAACCCGCCGGTCCGCGGAACGGTAACCCGCCCTGCGGCCCGCCCGTCCGGCTCGACCTGGAACGAGCGCCCCTCGTGGGGGCAGGCGAGCCGGAGAGCTGCCACGTACCGGCCGCCGCGCGAAACGTCGACCTCGTACGCGAGCCACTCGCCGGGGCGGATGAAGCCGACGTTGTGGCCGTCGATCGAGGGGGTGTACTCGATGTCGACGTCGTCGAACCGGTAGGCGGCGCCCCCGTTTCCGGCCGTGGTGTCCCAGAAGCCCGTGCCCTGCCCAGGGAGATAGTCTTCGGCCTGGATCCTCCCGGGGACCGGGTGGACGGGCGGGACTGGCGGCGTCGGCAGGGGGACGGGGACGCGGCGCGTGACGGGCGGCGGCGGACCCACCGGGATCGGGGTCCGGTCGGGCCCGGCATCGGTCTCGTCCGAGGTCGCGAGCGCGCAGGTGTTCCCCCTAGCGTTCGGGTTGTAGGCGTCGCCGATGTTCAGGACGGGAAGGGTGCTGCCGCTCGCCGTGATCTCGAGGCGGGAGTTCGTGACCGGCCGCTCGTACTGCGGCTCGCCCTGGTACCAGCCCAGCACGGACTGGACGCGTGGGGCGACGTCGGCGCGGCCCGGGGCGTTGTACTGGCAGAAGTACTCGAGCCGGAGGTCGTCGGCGAACGCGGCCCGGAAGGCCCAGTTCGCCGCGTCGACCGAGACGCAGTCGACGAGCGAGACGTTCCGGACGTTCTTGCAGAACTTGTAGCCGTACCCCGAGCCGATGTCGACGCAGCGCTCCAGGGCGTTGTCGCCGTCCTGCTCGTCGTAGAACCCGTAGTTGCGGTTGTGGACCGAGAGGCAGTCGACGAGGTACGTGCCCCTGGCGAAGGTGTACCCGGCCATGTAGAAGGCCGCGCGGACCGGGGGTTCGGCCGTCGGGTCCCCTGGGTTCGTATTCCGCCAGCCGTTCCCCTCGGGGATGCAGTCGACCAGCCGGATCCCCTCCTGCCGCCCGCCCGTCTCGAGGTGGAACCCCGACTCCCAGTTCCCGGCGGCGTAGCAGCGCTCGACCGCGAGGTCGACCAGGTCGTTTCCCTCGTGGAAGTCGAACCCGGTCGCCCAGGGATGCCCCCGGTCGTCGCCGCAGCGGACCGCGCTGCACTCGACAAAGCGGACGTTCCGGATCAGCCGGGGTTCGCCCCGCCCGTTCATGTTGAAGCCGTGGGTCCCGATCTCGCGGGCGACGCAGCGGTAGAAGACGAAGTCCTCGATGACACGGTTCTCGGCCCAGAAGAAGAACGCGCCGTTGCCCCCCATGTCCCCGGGCATCCCCGGGTAGTAGCCGCGGAGGGTCTCTTCGGCCAGGACGTCCTCGACCCGGACATGGCTCGCGGTGATCCGGACGCAGGCCCGGTCCGTGATCCGGAGCGAGCAGATGGTGGTGTACGGCCGGTCGATCTTGATCGAGTGGTAGTAGCCCGAGATCGCGACCGTGGTCTCTATCGTCCCCTCGCGCTCGAGGATCGTGCAGGGCGCCGGCCCCAGGTTCCCGGGGCAGGTGAAGGTCCCCGCCGTGAGCCGGATCCGGCCCCCGTCCCGGGGAAGGGCGGCGAACGCCCGGTGGATCTCGACCCGGTCGTCGACGCCGTCGCAGACGAGATCGGCTCCGGCCCGCGCCTCCTCGGGGGCGTCGGCGGCCGCAACACGGATCGTCGGCGCCTCCGAACCCGGCGGGGCGAACACCATCGGTACGGCGACCAGGGCGAGAATCACGACGAAACCGACCAGCCCCTGCACGAACGGGGAGGCGGAGAGGCGCGGGGGGTCCATTACTCCCGGGAAGGTGGGGGAGGTTGGCCGGCGGCCCGGTGCGGTGACGTCTATCGGCCCCGTCGGACGGCGCGCGAGCGATACGCAGCCTTTAATAGAATCGAGGCCCAAGGTTCTGGGCGCGACGCCGCACTGTCCCGGTAGGGTAGTGGATATCCTAGAAGCCTGCGGAGCTTTTGACCCGGGTTCAAGTCCCGGCCGGGGCGTCCCGGGGACGGGTGGAACGCCCGACCCCGCCCGTTTCTCGTATCATGACGCCGTCCCGCTCGCGGGACCCTCGACCCTTCCCTTCCCCGTCACCTGGACGCACCGGCCCCCGGACCGCCCGGGCGCCGTCAGCCCGGGGCGAGCGGAAGGCCGGCCCGCAGGGCCGGTCCCGTGGACGCATCCCGCCGGCGGGTGCGGGGTCCCTCGCCGCCGGCTCCAACAACCGTCTCCAGGACCGGGGGTGCGCGCGGCCCGGCTCACGCGGCCGGGCCCGTCCCGAGCGTGAACGAGAACGTCGCGCCCCGGTCGATCCCGCCGGTCGCCCAGCACCGTCCCCCGTGCCGTTCGACGATCCGGCGGACGAGCGGGGGCCCGATCCCCGAACCCTCGTACTCGCGCGCGTCGTGGAACCGGGAAAGTCGTCGAAGACCCGGTCCGCGATCTCCGCCGGGAACCCGACGCCGTTGTCGGACACGGTGTAGACCGTTTCGTCAGCGCCTTTCGACGACGAGAGCCGGATCCGCGCCGGGTCCCGCGTTCGCGTGAACTTGAGAGGGGTTCGAGATCAGGTTCTGGTAGACGTGGCTGAGCATCTCGCGGTCGGCCCGGCAGGGCGGCAGGTCGCCGATCTCGACCTCGACCCGCCGCTCGCCGGGGCCCGGAACGAGCTCTCCCGCCACGGCCCGGGCCAGATCCCCGGTCTCCACCCACTCGAGGTCGAGCGGCTGCCTCGAGAGGCGCGAGAGCGCGAGAAGCCCCTCGATGATGAACCTGCCCGCACGGTGGACGCCGTCGCGGCCCCGGTCCGCCAGGCCGCGCTGGTCGGCCGAGAGCCCCTTTCCGTGCTGGACCGTCAGGATCCCGAGATAGCCGTCGATCGCACGGAGCGGGGCGCGGAGGTCGTGGGAGACGGAGTGGATGAACGACTCGAGGTCGCGGTTCGCCGCCCTGAGCTCGGCCGTCCGCTCCTCCACGCGCCGTTCCAGCTCGGCCGTGAGCACCGACAGCGCCGTCTCGGCCTCTTTCCGATCGGTGACGTCGCGGCCGACAGACTGGAACTCGGTGATGGCGCCGTCACGATCGAAGAACGCCCGGTCGTGCCACTGGACCCAGCGTTCCCGCCCGCCGGGGAGGACGACCCTCTGATCGAGCGTCCCCGCGGGGCGGGCCTGCGAGAGGGAGCGGAAGTGGGCCGCGACCCGATCGGCCTCGTCCGGAGGGAGGTTGGGGGCGAACCGGGACCCGGCGACCGTTCTCGGGCCGAGATCGAAGAACCGGCAGCAGGCCTCGTTGGCCATGAGGTGCGTGCAGTCGGGCCGGAACCGGCAGATCAGTTCCTGCTAGGCCTCGACGACGGCACGGTAGCGGGCCTCGCTCTCGGCGAGGTGCCGGCGGGCATGGTGGCGCAGGAGCGCGACGGACGCCTGCCGGACGAAGGCCTCGATCAGCTCCCGGTCGCCCAGTTCCGCTCCCTTCCGGACAGCGATGGTGACGACCCCGTACAGGCCGCCCCGGCAGGTGCAGCCCATGGTGTAGTACTTCCCGAGGTCGAGGCGCTCCTCGAGCCGGTTGCAGGCCTCCTCCGGCAGGGTCCTGAGGAACCCGTGGTACGCCGAGGTGACGCCCTCCACCATCTGGTTGCACTTAAGAATCGTCGTGATCAGCTGAGCCGACGCCGTGTCGAGGAACATGGTGTGACCGACGAGGTCCCTGCCGAACTCTTCCCTGGCGATCTGGCGCGAAGGCTCATCGGTGAGAAAAATACGCACAACAAGCCCGAGTGATTCCATATCGACCGAGATGAGGACGACGTGGGAGTCCGGCACGAAGCCGGCGATCTGCTCGCCGATGTAGCGGTAGATGTCCGCGTCGTCGTCCATCCGGACGAAGTCCATCGCGGTCCGGGAGAGGAACTCCAGGAACTCGTTCTGGCGGTGGAGCGAGGCCGGACCGGGCTCCTGGCCGACCAGACGTTCGACGGTCCTCCCCAGGGCGTCGAGGCGTTCCTCCGGGTTCCCGCTCTTCTCGACGAAGCGGTCGAGCCCGCTGTTGAAGGCGTCGATCACGATCTCCTCGTGACCGGGCTTTGTGAAGAGGATGAACGGGACGGGCCCGCCCTCGGCCCGGACGAGCGAGAGGAGCCCGAGCACCTCCTCCTCGAGGGGATCGGCGACGACGATCTCGAATTTCCGTTCCCGGAAGAGGCTCCCGGCTTCCGCGAAGGTGCCGGCCGATACGACCCGGATGGTCCCGTCGCGGGAGAGCGACCGCCCGGCCCTCTCGCGCCAGGCGGCATCGTGGTCATAATAGAGAAGCCGGGCCATAATGAAATATAACAGGAACGATCCCGGGCGCCGTATTTTTACCTTCGTCCAGGTCTTCCCGGCGGGGCGGCGCGGGCGGCGATACGGCACGGAGGGGGGATGCCCGTGCCGCCGCCCCCTCGCCGCGGATCGCGCCGGGCAGGGGTGGCGGGCCGTCCCCGGGCCGCCTTCCGCCTGTCCGTCCCGTTCGCGCAGCTCCCCGGGAGCGTGGTCCCCCTCCCGGGGGCGGGCCCCGCGGCCCCTCGATCCGGGAGCGCCAAGCTTGATAAAGCCTCTCTGCCTATCAGGACATGAGGAGAGTATGACGAAGAAACTCACGACGCGGGCCGGCGCCCCCGTCCCCAACAACCAGGACGTCCTGACCGCTGGAAAGAGGGGGCCGCAGCTCCTGCAGGACGTCTGGTTCCTGGAGAAGCTCGCCCACTTCGACCGGGAGGTCATCCCCGAGCGGCGGATGCACGCCAAGGGCTCCGGTGCGTACGGGACGTTCACGGTCACGCACGACATCACGCGGTTCACCCGGGCCAAGATCTTCTCGGAAGTGGGCAAGAAGACCGACTGCTTCGTGAGGTTCTCGACCGTCGCCGGCGAGCGCGGCGCCGCCGACGCAGAGCGCGACATCCGGGGCTTCGCGATGAAGTTCTACACCGAGGAGGGGAACTGGGACCTGGTCGGGAACAACACGCCCGTCTTCTTCTTCCGCGACCCGCTCAAGTTCCCGGATCTCAACCACGCCGTGAAGCGTGACCCCAGGACCAACCTTAGGAGCGCTCTCAACAACTGGGACTTCTGGTCCTCGCTCCCCGAGGCCCTGCACCAGGTCACGATCGTGATGAGCGACCGGGGGATCCCCGCCACCTACCGGCACATGCACGGCTTCGGCAGCCACACCTTCAGCCTGATCAACGCGAAGAACGAGCGGGTCTGGGTCAAGTTCCACCTGCGGACCCAGCAGGGGATCAGGAACCTGACCGACGCCGAGGCCGAGGACGTGATCGGGAAGGACCGGGAGAGCCATGGGCGTGATCTCTACGAGGCGATCGAGCGGGGCGAGTTCCCCCGGTGGACCCTGTTCATCCAGGTGATGACCGAGGAGCAGGCCGCAGCCCTGCCGTACCACCCGTTCGACCTCACCAAGGTCTGGTTCAAGAAGGACGCCCCGCTGATCGAGGTCGGCGTGCTCGAGCTGAACCGCAACCCCGACAACTACTTCGCCGAGGTCGAGCAGGCCGCGTTCAACCCGGCGCACGTGGTCCCCGGGATCGGCTTCTCTCCCGACAGGATGCTCCAGGGCCGGCTCTTCTCGTACGGCGACGCCCAGCGCTACCGGCTCGGCGTGAACCACCACCAGATCCCGGTGAACGCCCCCCGCTGCCCGTACCACAGCTACCACCGCGACGGCATGGGGCGGGCGGACGGCAACTACGGCAGCACCCTGGCCTACGAGCCGAACAGCTACGGGGAGTGGCAGGAGCAGCCGGAGTTCGCCGAGCCGCCGCTCCACCTGGAGGGGGCCGCCGACCGCTGGGACTACCGCGAGGACGACGACGACTACTACACCCAGCCGGGCCTGCTCTTCCGCCTGATGTCGCCCGAGCAGCAGCAGGTGCTCTTCGAGAACACGGCCCGGAACATGGGCGACGCGACAAAAGAGATCAAGGTCCGGCACATCGGCAACTGCCTGAAGGCCGACCCCGCGTACGGCAAGGGCGTCGCCGACGCCCTGGGGATCCCGCTCAGCGACGTCCCCGGGGCCTGACCGCCCGGGATCGTTCCTCGGGCGCGGGGACCCGCGCCCCTCTTCTTTCTTGGCCGGCCTCCAGCCGGTCGGCTCGAGGTGTCCGAGTCACGACGGCCTGCCGGGGCTTTCCGGCGAGAGAAGCGGGTGAACCGGGCCGCATCGAGACCGGTACGTCCGCCGGGATGGTCGTATGGAACCGGGACCAACCCGTGATCTCAGCGGACTTCAGCGTTGTATGAACGGTGGTTGCCGGCAGGATCGTGATGGATGCACCGCTGCCGCGGTGCGGTATCTCCCTGGAGATCGTGTTCCGGCAGGTCCCGGACGCGATGCGTGGCGATCGCGCGGGAACGGCCCGTTCCCAAACGGACGCCGTTCCTGGTCCCGCCCCTGTGGGGCCGTCTCCCACCTCCGGCCGGTGCGTGGCGGCCGGCCGTCCACCCGGGCCCGGCGTCCCGCAAACGCCCCGCGTGGTTCCCGGTACATGGAGTGAGCGGGTGCCGGGGTCGGGACCACCTGTCCTCCATCACCCCCATCGCCCGTCGAGAACGACGCCGGGGCGGGGAACCGTTTCACCCCTGGAATCCCCGGGAAACGCCCGGGCCGCTCCCCCCTCCCCACGAAGACGCGAGCCCGTCGCCAGCGGGGCACTCGGACCAGGAACCGGCGCGAACCTCCGCCCTCTCCCGGAGTCCTCCCCTCCCGCCGGCACCCCGCAGGGGACGGCGCAATCACTCGTATAAAAAAATGGGTAGTATTAAACGCCTGCGGTGACAGGGTGTTGGCAGGTGAGGCATATGCACTCCTACCGGGGAATCCGCAGACCCGCCACGTTCTTCATCTCCACGATCCTGATCGGTGCCGTTTCGGGCGTCGTCCCGATCGGCATGGATTCCGTGACCTACGACCAGGCGAAAACGCACTACGCTGCCGGCGGCACGGCATGGGCCGGCGCCTGGGAGGCCTCGGAGATCGCGGTGATCCGCCAGCACCTCCTCGAGGCGAGGACTGCGTACGCGAACTGCCTGGAGACCACGAACGCGGTGAACGACCCGGCGAACGCGGCGAACCTGGCCCTGCTCAGGACGATCTCGGCCGCGTACGTCGACCTGGCCGATGCCGCGCTCGCGATGTACGACGGCGCGGGCGCCTACGCCGCGGGCAGGTACCAGATGACATCAGCGAACTACGCAGCAGCGGCGACCTCGTTCGGGAGCGCGGCAGAGAAGTTCGACTCCTCGAAGACCCTCTTCTCCCGGGCGACAGGCAGGCTCCAGTCCGTGGTCTACGCCGGGACGGAGTTCGGCGACGGTACCGCGTACACCGCCGCGATCGTTTCGATCCTGGACGGGAAGGCCGCGTACATGGAGGAGTTCTCGCGGTACGCGGCGGGGTGGCAGCACACGGCCCTCGCCTACCGGGCCCACGCGAACGGCGACCAGGCGACCGCCCGTAGCGAGGCCTCGCAGGGCATGGTTCTCTTCGACGGCCTCCGGGGCTCGGCGGCCTTCGGCGCGGACGCGGCCGCGAACTACGGGGTCCTCGCCGCACTGGCCGGCACCCCTCCATCCGCGCCGACGACCGGTCCGCTGAACCAGATCAACCGGGGCAACACGGTCTTCATCGGCGAGTTCGGGCTGAACCTCGTCTCTGCCGGTGTCACCAACGGGATGACGCTGGGCTGGTTCCAGGCGGGGTCAAACGTCCTGGCCGGTTCGCCGGACGACATGCTGATCGTCTCCGACGCCGCGAACTTCAACGTCGGCGCGGGGACCCGCGAGGGTGCCTGGTATGACGTGAACAACCGTGGTGCCGTTCCGGTCATCAACGTCAAGGACCCGTCGCTCGCGCTTCGCATCCTTCGTGTCAACGCCGACGGCAGCACTGCCGACGTCACGGACAAGACCGTGACGCAGAGCGACCGCCTGACGTTCCGTGTCGACTCGAACCTCGCTGCTGTCAACGAGCAGCGTGGTGCCCCCGCGATGGTGACGATCAAGGTTTCCGACCCGAACGGGAACGTCTACAGCCACCTGCTGACGACAGACGCGACGGGTGCCGACGTCCTGAACTCGCTCCAGGTCGGTGTCACGTCCGACGTGTACCGCGTCCCGGGTGCCGGCGAGAACGGCGCGATGTGGTACACGGACAACGCGAACTACGGTCGCGGCGAGTACAAGGCGTGGGCCGAGTGCAACCTGAACGGGATGAAGGACAACTACAAGGACCCGTCGGGTGCC
>JAAYEG010000076.1 GCA_012728895.1 Methanospirillum sp.
AGCATCATTCGCACCATGTCGCGGACACCCGGGGCGAGGCCGACGACGATCATCGCCAGCACGATCAGGTGCCAGAACGAGGTGGCGGACTCCTCGCGTCGGTACAGTTCGAGGACGTAGATTCCGGGAATCAGCACCAGGAGCTTGAGCGGGAACATCGCGAATCCCGTCCCGGTCATTTCGATCAGGTGCGAGCCCACCACGTGCTGTTCGACGTACCCGAGTGGATGAAGGTCGATCCCGTACGAGGTTGCCGAGGCGTCCAGCATGTGCCCGGCGATCAGCACCTGGTACAGGCGGTCCACGACGAACTCCCAGCGGAACACGTAGCGGAGGAGGACCCAGAGCGCCAGGCTCGAGAGTGCTGCGATCCCGAGGATTATCACCGGGATATCGACCGCCAAATGGGTCGATGTGATCCCGAACCACAGGAGGATGAGAAGTGCGATACAGGAGGTGAGGATGCCGGTCCAACCGTATGCACGGAAGCCCCGCTCCTCGCCGAGATAGCGGTGACAGAGGTAGAGTGTCACCACCGCCAGGAAGAAGATCACGAAGAAGATCAGGGGGGTGATCAGCAGGTAGCGCCAAGGGGCCGATAACATCCCCGTATCCTCGATCACGCGGGCGAGCCCACCGAAGACGACCCACGGCAGGGATGCCAGAACGAGCCGCCTGTCGAAGGTGATACCCGCATGCTGCATCCAGCGATAGATCAGGAAGACCGCGATAACAAGGATGAGGGCGTATGTCAGGGTATCGACGAGGGTGTACGCCTCGCCGTTCGCGATGGGATCAATGTAATATTTGTAGATGAACTCCCTGATCATTCCTGATCTCAATGAGCGCAGACGACATAAACGTACTCCGCAACGAGGGATTCGATAAATCGAAGTGGATCCAGCTCCCGCGGGATGTGGTGATTGGCCACTCAGTCCTCGAGCAACTCCCCGCCGTCTGCGCCGATGTTTGCGCCGGAAAACGGATCCTGCTCGTTTCGGGAAGAACGACGATGACGGTCGCCGGGGAGCGGGTGCGCGGATTGCTCTCGCCGGAATACAGCGTATCGGTCCACCTGGTCGACGGATGCAACCCTCACGAATGCCGGAGGACCGAGGAGGTGGCCCGCGAGTCTGATGTCGACCTGTTCGTTGCGGTCGGAGGTGGACGTGTGATCGATACGGCGAAGATTGCGAGCTACAATACCGGACGGCAGTTCGTGTCGGTACCCACTGCGGCGTCGCACGACGGGATCGCTTCGGCGCGCGCCTCCGTCGCCGAGCCTGGCGGCGCGGTGTCGTTACTGGCCCACCCGCCGATTGCGGTCGTGGCGGACACCGGACTGATCGCCGCAGCCCCGCATCGACTCCTCGCATCGGGGTGTGCCGACATCATCGCGAACTCGACCGCTGTTCTCGACTGGCAGCTCTCGCACCGGCTCCGCTCGGAACCGATCAGCGAGTACGCGGCCACGCTCTCATTGATGACTGCAGAGATCCTGATGGCGAATGCCGACGCCATTCGTCCTCACCAGGAGACCTCGGCCTGGATGGTGGTGAAAGCCCTCTTCTCTTCCGGGGTGGCCATGGCGATCGCGGGTTCATCCCGGCCCGGATCGGGTGGTGAACACAAGTTCGCCCACGCGCTCGAGCGTCTCGCGCCAGGATGCGCCCTCCACGGGGAGGCCTGCGGAGTCGGGGCGATCGTGACGATGTACCTCCATGGCGGCGACTGGCGATCGATACGGGACGCCCTCCGGCGAATCGGTGCCCCGACCACGCCCGCCGAGCTCGGAATCGAGGACGAGGTCGCTGTCGAAGCCCTCATGACGGCAAAGACTATCCGCCCCGAGCGCTTTACTATACTTGACGGCGGGCTGACGGACGAGTCCGCCCATGTTCTTGTCCGGATGCTCTACCAGGAATAGGTGCCGCATGGTAGGAGAGAGATCCAAGATCACCCTGATCGGGACGACCCTGGCCCGGCCCGGCCTCGAGTTCGTGTACCAGGGCCCCCTCGCCGCCTGCGATCAGTGCAAGGTCCGCAAGGCCTGCAACAACCTGAGGATCGGGCGCAAGTACAGGATTCTCTCGGTTCGGAACACCAGGCACGACTGCCCCGTCCACCTCGAAGGGGCGACGGCAATCGAGTGCACGGAGTCCCCCGTGGTTGCCCTGATTGGGGCGGATATGGCGATCGTCAACTCCCGGATCCTCTTCGACTGCTCCTGCTCACGGACCGACTGCAAGGCGTACGATCTCTGTCGACCCGACGGGATCATCGACGGGGAGCGGTACCTGGTCGGAGAGGTTCTTGGCAATCCCCCCGCCCCGTGCGAACGGGGGAGATCCCTGAAGCTCGTCGAACTCCGCCCGGTCAGTTAACGCGCGACGTTCACCAATCCATCGGCCAGCACGATCAGTTCTTTTCGTTCAGCGACGCGGACAAGCCATTCCCGGGGGATTGCCGCGTCACCATAGGTAGCCCCGGCAAGAGCCCCGACGACGGCTCCCAGTGTATCGCTGTCCCCACCCATGTTCACGGCAGAGAGGATCGATTCCTCGAACGACCCGGTGGTCATGAAGACTGTAACCGCCGCGTGGGCGAGGTCGATCGCGTCGAGCGACGGAACGGGTGGGCGCCGCCACCACGCCGCCATCGCCGCGAGAGTTTCCTGGTCACGGCAGCCACCAACGGCCGCCATGAACGCGCCCTCTCTTACCCGGCCTCTGCAGAGTTCGCTCACCATGCGGTTGACGAATCCCGATGCCGCGCCGGTCACCGGATCATCGTGCGTGAGGTGGGCCGCAGCTGCCGAGATCTCCTCCACCTCGAGACCCCGGTACACTACCCCGATCGGCGCCCCACGCATCACCGGCCCGTTCGTTCGGCTCCCACCCCTCTCGGCCCCTGCCAGCATCGCTGCCTCCTGCGGCTCGATACCCGCCTCGATCAGCGAAAAGACCCGGCTCGAGGTCGGACCGTAGAACTCGGGGTGCGTTCGGAATCCTTCCAGGAGCCGACGGGCGAGATCGGGACCGGAGTATCCACGGCAGACGACGAGGGAGCGGGCGACGGCCATCGCCTGGAGGGTGTCGTCGGTAACCTCTCCAGCCCTGCGCCGGATCGGCCCTTCCGGCGTCATCCTCCTCACCCACCGGTAGGGCCGTCCGCCACCCTCGAACGGCGCACCCATTGCATCCCCGATGGCAAGGCCGAGAAGACAGCCCCGGGCACGTTCAGGCGTCAATATTCTTACCACCAATAATTATTTCTCTATATGAGAAAATATTACACTCTGTTGAAAGGTGGTCCGGTGCAAAAGGAGGAGCTACTTCATCTGCACATGCTGATGGTGCATATCAAGAAGTATTACGAGGCCGCTTCCGGTGACTCGATCGACCTGAGTCGGTATGTCGGCCTTCATGTCTCGCCTGTGCATATCCACAAGAACAAAAACTCTCACAAAGAAGCGCTGCTTGTTCTGGGGGAGGAGATCGTGGGCCGGATGAGGGCCCAGAAGTCGTAGGCCAGGACGGCCGCTCTCGTATCGCGATCGCATCGGTCGAGCAGTAGGAAAATGCAGGACTCCTCTTTTCTTCGTCAGCTCGCCTCACTGATCGCCCGGGATAACAGAACGGATGTCCAGACCCTGAAACGGCGCATCGCCCGAGAGTACAGGCTATCGTCGGTTCCCCGAAACTCGGACATCCTCGCGGCTGCGTCTCCCGGCGATTATGCGACTGTTCGAAAGCGGTTGCTCGTGAAGCCGACGCGGACCCTTTCGGGGGTAGCCCCCGTCGCAGTGATGACCTCGCCGGCCCCCTGCCCCCACGGGCGCTGTCTTCCCTGTCCCGGTGGTCCCGATCACCCGTTCGGTTCGCCCCAGTCGTACACGGGTGAGGAGCCTGCCGCGCGCCGGGCCCGGGAACATGACTACGACCCGTATGCCCAGACTGGAGCACGGCTCGATCACTATGTCACTCTGGGTCACCCTGTCGACAAGGCAGAACTTATCGTGATGGGAGGGACCATCACGGCCCGAGAGGCCGGGTACCAGGCCTGGTTTGTCGGTCGCTGTCTCGCTGCTATGAACGATCATGGATCGCTCACCGCGACACCGGGATACGATCCGGAAGTGGAGGCCGCCAGGAACGAGACCTCGGCTGTCCGTTGCGTTGGCCTGACCTTCGAGACCCGTCCGGACTGCGTCACCAGGTCCGGGATAGACAGGATGCTCGACCTCGGCGTGACCAAGGTCGAAATCGGGGTCCAGCATCTCTCTGACCGGGTCCTGACGAACATCCGTCGCGGGCATACCGTTGCCGAGACGGTCCGTGCAAACAGGGAGCTTCGCGATGCCGGTCTGAAGGTCGGGTTTCACATGATGCCAAACCTGCCCGGATCCTCGATCGATCTCGACCGGGCGGTCTACCGCGCCCTCTTCGACGATCCAGGGTTCCGCCCCGATTATCTCAAGCTCTACCCGACCCTCGTCACTCCCGGGGCCGAACTCGAGGAGCTCTATCTCAGGGGTGAGTACGCCCCGTTCGATGAGGAGACCCTGATAGACCTGCTGGCCGAGATAAAGAGCGGACTCCCCGAATATGTCAGGCTCCAGCGGGTGCAGCGCGATATCCCCGCGAAGCTCATCGTAGCCGGCTCGATCCATGGTAATTTCCGGCAACTCGCGGCAGACCGGCTCATCGCGGGCGGGAAGCGTTGCCGATGTATCCGTTGTCGCGAGATAGGGCGATGCGTTCCCGATCGAGAGGTACCGACACTCTCGACACTGGTCTACGGCTGTTGCGGCGGGGAGGAGCGGTTCATCCAGTTCACTTCTGGTAACGCTCTGATCGGTTTCGTGCGGCTTCGTTTTCCCGGCGCCCCCTGGCGACGGGAGCTGGAGGATTCTGCGCTCGTCCGCGAACTCCACGTCTACGGGCCCCAGGTGAGGCTGGGCGTCTGCGCGGAGGACCGCGAGTGGCAGCATCGATCCTTCGGACGAGAACTCCTGGCCGAGGCGGAGAGGCAGGCAGCGGAGGCGGGGTTCAATGCTGTTGCCATAATGAGCGGAATCGGGGTCCGGCCATACTACCGGCGGCAGGGCTATATGAGGGATGGGCCGTACATGGTGTTGCGGTTCAGGTAATGCGTCCATCCACGGCAGAATTTCTCCATCAGCGTTTTCTGTCCTATTACGCCGGGGCACAGATCCCCGCACCCGACGCTCTATCGCAGCGCGAATGGGGCTTTCTGTTCTTCTCGTCCCGCGATGATCCGCGCATGCGCAGGCATATCGGTTTCGGGACGAAAGACGAACTTGTCGAATATCTCCGGACTATGGCCCCCGCGCATGTTTTTTACTCGACAGCTTATTACGACGACCCCGCCGCCCCGACGATGAGTGCGAAGGGCTGGGCCGGAGCAGACCTGATCTTCGACCTTGACGCAGACCATATCCTCAAACCTCCATTCCCCTCATATCCCGCCATGCTCTCTCGTGTGCGCGACGAGACACGGAAGCTGATCGACCTTCTCGTGGTCGAGCTCGGCTTTGCCGAGCACGAGCTGCAGGTGGTCTTTTCTGGGGGAAGGGGATACCATATCCACGTGAAGGCTCTCTCCGTGCGGCAGTTCACGGGCCAAGAGAGGCGGGAGTTGATCAATTACGTCTGCGGGATCGGGCTTGATCCCGCCCTGCTCCTCCGGCCGGCGGCCGAATCCTCGGGGGGGTGGCACGGCCGGCAGCTGCGAGCGCTGGAGGAGTACCTTGACTGGCTCGAATCCCTGGGCGAGAGCGAGGCTCTGGCGCATCTGCAGTCGATCCCTGATCTCGGGCGGGGGATGGCACGCCAGATCTGGAAACGGCGAAGGAGCCTATTCGAGATGACCGATGCATCGATCCGGAAGGTATTGCGTCCACTCCTCTCGGAAGGAAACGACGCCTGGCGCTCCAGGATCAGAGAGGCCGGGGTCATGGCGGACGAGCCGGTGACGACCGATATCAAACGCCTCATCCGAGCACCCGGATCGCTCCACGGCGGAACCGGCCTGAGGGTCACTGTTCTGGAACCCCGGGAACTCGAGGCGTTCGACCCGCTCATCGAGGGGGTCGTCTTTGCCGAGCGTGAGATCCCCGTCGAGGTGGTCCGGGATTGCAGGGTCTCGCTGCTGGATCACGACCTCCAGTTCGAACCCGGGCCGACCCGTGTTCCCGAGGCGGTCGCGGTCTACCTCTGCAGCAGGGGCATGGCAGAAGTGGGGGGGGTGGCCCCGTGACCAGCCACGGCGACCACTCGGGCCTGCTCGACAGCCTCCAGCTCGTCGTCTCGGCGGAGAGGGATGCAATCGGGTCACTCACCGTCCTTCCGCCGGACCTTTTTTCAAGGGCCGGGGTGGAGATCGAGGCCCTCAGGAAGGTCTTCACCGCCTGCACCGACCCGCTGGCCGAGCCCTTTCGAACCGCGACCGAGCGGATCGATGCGCTCCAGCAGCACCTCGATGACCTGGTGAGAATGCGGTCGCAGAAGATATTGATGCTCGCCCTGCTCCGGGCAGAGGGGCGGTCGGTCGACCGTGAGCACCAGAGGCGCATGCTTCCGGCCGAGCAGGCCCTGTACGACGAGGTCCGGGAGGCGGTCGACCGCTACCGTCATGAGATGTTCGGCGATACCGTGCGCCCCACTCCGGAAGGCGGCACTCCCGTCCCCCCTGCGTGTGCCGCCGCAGCAGCGGAGGCAGCGATCGAGGTCAATCCCACCCCCCACGCGCTCACGCTGGCGCGTGTCGTCGCCCCGATCGAGCCGTTTCTCGGCTTCGACGGCCGGACGTATGCGCTCGAACCGGAGGACGTCCTGACTCTCCCTCACGAAAATGCGGCTGTTCTGCGGGAACGCAACATAATATTAAGTATTCTGCCGGATAAATGATGGTGCTGTTTTTCCAAGCAGTTACGAGGGTGCTCAATGAAGATGCCAAGTAAGTTCCGGACCTACTGCCCGTTCTGTCTCTCACACAACGAGCACGAGGTCGAACGAGTCAAGCGTGGAAAGACCACCGGGCTCCACTGGATCGACCGGCAGAAGGCACGCAGAGGCGGCGTCGGCAACATGGGCAAATTTTCCAAGGTTCCAGGCGGTGACAAGCCCACCAAGCGCATCAACGTGCGGTACCGGTGCACGGTCTGCCACAAAGCGCACCTGCGACCAGGGTTCAGAATTGCGAAGTTCGAACTGACGGAGTAATCGAAAATGGTACGTCTCAACCGGGAGAACCGGTCCACGTTTATCCGGGTCAAGTGCCCGGACTGCGAGAACGAACAGGTCGTCTTCGAAAAAGCGAGCACCACGGTCGGCTGCGTGGTTTGCGGGCGAGTGCTCGCCGAGCCCCGGGGCGGCCGCGCCGAGATGCGGGCAGAGATTCTCGCTGTCCTCGAGTGAAGCGATGAACGAGCGGTCGTGGCCTGAAGAGGGCGAACTGGTCGTCTGCACGGTGACGCAGGTCAAGGATTTCGTCGCATTCGTTCAGCTCGACGAGTACGACGGACGGGAGGGGCTTATCCCGATCTCCGAGATCGCGACAGGGTGGATTAAGTATATCCGCGACCACATCTCGGAGGGGCAGAAGATAGTCTGCAAGGTTCTTCACGTTGACCGTGACCGCGGGCACATCGACCTCTCGAAGAAAGACGTAAACGAACACCAGCGTTCCGAGAAGATCCGCGAGTGGAAGAACGAGCAGAAGGCCCTGATGTGGATCGGTTTCGCCGCCGCCTCCTCCGGGACTCCCGAGGCTGAGATCGCCTCCGCGCTCCACCGGGAATATTCTCTCCTGTATGAGGCGTTCGAGGACCTCGTCATCGACGAGAAGGGGTTCAGATCGCGAGTCTCCCTTCCCGAAGCAGCCCTTGAAGCCGTCATGTCGATCGGCCGTGAGAACGTCAAGATCCCCCGGGTCACCGTGACTGGCGTCCTGACCCTCTCTTCGACAAAGCCCGACGGGGTCAACGTGATCCGCCGGGCGCTCCGGTCGGCCGAGCTGAAGATCGACGGGGTCGACATCGACCTCAATTATGTGGGTGCTCCGAAGTACGGCATCAAGGTCACCGCCCCCGATTACAAGACTGCGCAGAAGGCGATCGAGCGGGCAGCGGCCTCCGCCGTCGGCGTTATCGAGCGAGCCGGTGGCGAGGCGAAGTTCGCCAAGAAGCAGAAATCCGGCAAGGCCGTATGAAGGGGCGGTTGCGGCGGTGCACCCTTGACGGAACCTACACCCTCGAGGAACGCTGTCCTGCCTGCGGTGGGTCGACGGGGTCGGCCCACCCCCCACGATTCTCGCCGCAGGACCGGTATGGGCGGTATCGGCGAATGGTGAGCTGAATGGAGCCGGTCGAGGTCACCTATCTCACGGACGAACGTGGAGACGGTCCCGCTGTCCTGGTCGAGGGGCTGCCCGGGATCGGGCAGGTCGGCAAGGTCGTCGTCGACCTGATCCTCCAGGAGATCCCGGCCGAGAAGGTGGCCGAGATACATTCCGTGTTCTTTCCCCCGCAGGTGGTGATAGGGGACGACGGTGCGTGCCGGCTGGTCAACAACGAAGTATGGCGGTATCGTTCGCCGAGCCGGACCTATCTGTTTCTGACCGGTGACTGTCAGAGCATCTCTTCCGAGGGTCACTACGCCCTCGCAGACCGGTACCTGGACTGCGCCGAGAGGTTTGGAGTGACCCGGGTATTCACACTCGGTGGCTATGGCGTCGGTCATCTGGTGGACGAGCCCCGGGTTCTCTGTGCCGTGACCCACCCACACCTTCGCCCGATGGTCGAGATGGCTGGAGGCCTCTTCGCGACGGAAGAGCCCGGCGGGGGAATCGTCGGCGCTGCCGGGCTGATCCTCGGACTCGGGCTACGAAGGGGCATGGAGGGGATCTACCTGATGGGTGAGACCTCGGGGTACCTGGTGGACCCCAAGTCGGCCAATGCCCTGCTCCGGGTCTTCGCCCGGTTAACCGACCTCGAGATCGAGGCCGACCGGCTTCAGAGTCGGGCCGACGACATGGATAACGCGCTCGAGCAGGTGCGGGAGTTCGAACGGTCCCGCCAGAACGACGAGCTTCCATACTTTTTCTGAGGATGGATCTGGACTGCGATCTCCATCTCCATTCCCCGTTTGCACGGGGTGTGAGCAGGCGAATGACCCCCGAACTCCTGCTCGCGTCCTCGGTGAGGAAGGGGATCGGTGCGATCGGGACCGGGGATGCACTTGAGCCCGGGTGGCGAGAAGCATGGGCGTCGTACCTCGAGAATGAATTCGGTATCGTCGTCATCCCTACCGTCGAGGTTCAGGCCGAACGCCGGGTGCACCACCTCGCCCTATTTCCCGATTTCGACGCGGTCGAGGTTTTCGGCGACCTTCTCACCCCGCATACAAACGAACTCAGCGGTAACGGACGCCCCCACGTGCGGCTCTCGGGCGGGGAGGTGGTGTGTGCCGTCCACGAGGCGGGCGGGCTTGCGGGCCCGGCGCATGCGTTCACACCGTGGACCGGCGTCTATGCAGCCTTCGACAGCATCGCGGCCTGCTACGGAGGCGAGCGAATCGATCTCCTGGAGCTCGGTCTATCGGCCGATTCGTCGTATGGAGCCGGGATCACGGAGCTCTCCGATGTCCCGTTCATCTCGTCCTCGGATGCTCATTCCCCCGAGCTTCACCGGCTGGGGCGAGAGTTCACGCGTCTCGACGTGGTCAGCCCGACGCCCTCCGGAGTGCTCGGAGCGGTGAAGCGCGCCAGCATCGTGATGAACGTTGGCCTCTACCCAGAGGAGGGGAAGTACAACGAGACGGCCTGCATGCGCTGTCTGCGCCACTTCACGCTCTCCGAGGCCGAATCGTCGGGCTGGCGCTGCCCTGCAGACGGAACGCTGCTCAGGAAGGGGGTGCGGGATCGCGCTAGAGAACTATCGGATGGGCCGCCACGCCCCCGTCCACCATACCTGCACCTGATCCCGCTCGGGGAGGTGATCGCCAAGGTGCTCGGGCTTGCGTCCCCGAATGCGAAAGGGGTGAGGGTCGTCTATGACGCCCTGCTCACTGTCTGTCACACCGAGATCGAGGTTCTCGTGGATCTCCCCGTGGAAGAGATCTACCGGGTTCACCCGCGCGTGGCGAGGGCGATCGGAGCCCTCCGCCAGGGTCGGGTCAAACTTCACCCCGGGGGCGGGGGGTGTTATGGCACGTTCGAGTTCCCCGGAACCTGATGCCGCCTCTCTCGCAGAGTGCATAATCCTTTTCGGCCCGAGCGGCAAACACTGATGGCATGTTGTTGATCCGGAGGGATATCTGCGGGTACTGCGGTTGCTGTGTCTCGGTCTGCCCTCAGGGCGCGCTCGAGCTGATCGATGCCTACCTCTCCGTGGGGGAGGATTGTACCGGTTGCGGCATCTGTGCCCGTGCCTGTCCTCTCGGGGCTCTGGAGGTGGCCGATGAAGCCTGAGTACGACCTCCTCGTGGTCGGCGGAGGGCCGGGCGGCGCTCTCGCGGCAAGGACGGCCGCCGAGCAGGGACTCTCCGTATGCCTGGTCGAGAAGCGTCCGGCCATCGGTGTTCCCGTTCGCTGCGCAGAGGGGGTTGGTCGCGACCTTCTCACCGAGTTCATGGACCCTGATCCCGCCTGGATATCTGCCGAGGTTGAACGGGCTGTGCTGGTCGCTCCCGATGGCTACCGGATCACACTAGAGCCTTCGATGGCTGGGTGCGAGGTGGGCTACGTCCTCGACAGGAAGCGTTTTGATCGCGACCTCGTGATGCAGGCGGCGAACGCGGGGGCGGACATCCAGGTCAAGACCCGGGCAGTCGCCCCCATCGTCAAGAACGGTGCTGTCGCCGGCGCTCTGCTCGAGCAGCAGGGTTCGGTGAGCGAGGTCCTGGCCAGAGTCGTGGTCGCGGCTGACGGAGTCGAGTCGAAGTTCGCCCGATGGGCGGGGCTCGAGACCGCGGTTCCTTTATCCGAGATCGAGACCTGCGTCCAGTTCCTGATGACAGGAATCGAGATCGACCCGGGCGCCACGGTCTTCTATCTGGGCAACGAGGTCGCACCAGAGGGCTACGTCTGGATCTTTCCGAAGGGGGATCGGACCGCGAATGTCGGGATCGGGATCAGCGGGAAGAAGTGCCGTTCCGGGTCGCGACCGATTGACTATCTGAACCGGTTCATCAAGTCCAGTTTCCCGGAGGGGCGGGTGCTGGAATGGGTCATGGGCGGTGTCCCGGTCTGCCGTCCGCTCGAGCGAACGGTAGCCGACGGGCTGATCGTCGTCGGGGACGCGGCGCGTGTCTCGGACCCGATCACCGGGGGAGGTATCTACAACGCGATGTTCACTGGCCGGCTCGCCGGGAAGATCGCTGCCGAGGCGATAGGGCGCGGTGATGTCTCGGCGGATGGATTGATGCCTTACGACGCCGGATGGCGCTCCTCGAAACTGGGCATGGCCCTGGAGCGAAACTACCGGGTCAAGGAGTATTTCATCACGCTCTCGGACGAGAAGCTGAACCGGCTCGTCCACTCGGTCTCCCAGATCGACCTCGCTCAGTTCTCGGTCCTTGGGATCATCACCGAGCTCGTCAGGCAGGATCCCTCCCTCCTCCTCGAGCTCCGCGCTATCCGGAAACTCCTCTGATCCGGATGATCGCGGGCGTTGACGAGGCCGGAAAAGGCGCGGTCCTCGGTCCGCTCGTGGTCGCCGCGGTGGCCTCACCGGACTGGGAGGCCCTCGCTGGGCTCGGGGATCGCGACTCAAAGGTCCTCTCCCCACGGCGGCGCAAGGCGATCTGCAGCGAGATCGTCGCGACTCTCCCATTCGCAGTCATCGAGATCACCGCGGAAGCAATCGACCGGGCGCGGGGCAACCAGACGATGAACGCGATCGTTGCCGCCGCGCACGCAGACGCTCTCTGCAGACTGGCGCGAGCCGGACACCGGCCGGTCGTCGCCTACCTGGACGCTTGCGACGTCCTGGAAGGACGGTATGCAGCGGACGTCGGGCGGAGACTCGGGTTCACCTGCTCCGTAGTCGGGTCCCATCATGGCGACAGGCTCCTTCCCGTGGTCGCCGCGGCTTCAATTCTTGCGAAGGTCTCTCGCGACCGGGTGATCAGCGCCCTCGGCACCGAGCACGGCCCGATCGGATCCGGTTACCCGTCTGACCCGGTAACGCGCCGCTTTATCGTCGAATGCCTAAAAACTGGTGACCCACTACCCGGGTTCGTCAGGACGAGCTGGCGCACCGTCTCGGATCTCCGACGCTCCCGCTTCCAGACAACGCTCCTGTGACCCCGAGACGACCCTTTATCATCGTCGCCGACCATGATCCTGTGAATGGATTGGGGGACGGTTGCGCTCGTTCTGACCGCCGTCGCTGCGTACGCCGCCGTGGCGCTCTATGTTCGCCGTCGGATCGCCGAGGAGGCGGAGGCGGAGGGTCCCGGGGACTCCGAGAACATCTCCCCGGTCGATGTTGGGGGGCCCACGGAGCACGGGTCCGAACGCAAGGGGTGGTACTCCGAACATTTCACGTTCTACGGTCCGATCCTTGCCCTGAGGACTGTGCATGTCCGGTTCTTCGACATCTTCCGCCGGATTTCCTGGCCGCTCAAGATCTACGCGAGCGTGGGCGTCATAGCCGTGGCAGTGATCTCAGCGTTCTTCGCGTTCTCACTCGTCTTCTCGCTTCGGTACACGCTCCAGGTGCAGCCGGAGCCGACCGGGATTTACGCCCCGCAGAACCTGTTCCTGATCCCGGGCCTCAACGAGTTCGTGCCCGGGACGATCGCGGTCTGGCTCGCCCTGGTGATCACGCTCGTGGTTCACGAGTTCGGGCACGGGATCCTCTCGAGGGTGGAGGGGATCACCGTGAAGGCGGCCGGAATCCTCGTTGCGGTGATACCGATCGGGGCGTTCGTCGAGCCCGACGAGGAAGAACTCGAACAGGCACCCCGTGCCGGAAAGATGAGGATGTACGGCGCCGGCATCACGAACAACCTGGTCATCGGGCTGCTGGCGTTCTTCCTGATGATATCGGTCTTCGGCCTGGCTGTCCCCACCACGGAGGCGGTGATCAACGGAGTGTACAGGGACTATCCCGCTTTCAACGCCTCCGTGGTCCCCGGATCGGTCGTGCTCGCTCTCAACGGGACGCCCGTCGCTGACCGCGAGGAGATCGCGGCCCTGCTCGCCTCGAGCCGTCCCGGGGACCGGACGCAACTGACGCTCGAACTGGACGGGGTCGTATCGACCAGCGAACTGACTCTAGCCGAATGGCCGTCTGGAGACCGTCAGACGGGTTTCATGGGGATCGAGTACTACGACGGGGAGACGGTCAAGAGCTACGTTCGCGGTTCTTTCAACCCGATCGGGATCCTTCGCTATCTGATCCTGCCTCTCGACTCATCTTCGGACGGCCAGGCCCTCCGTATCCTTGGTTTTCCCGGGGCTAACACGGAACGCTGGGAGTCCCCTTTTTCAGGGTTCTGGGGGGTGGTTCACCTCCTCTACTGGACAGGCTGGATCAACCTGAATGTCGGGATCTTCAACGCACTCCCGATGGTGCCGTTCGACGGAGGCTACATATTTCGCGAGGCCGTCGATAGCCTGCTTACCAGGACACGTCTCCAGCGCTATACCCCGGCGGTGGTTGGGGCCGTCTCGTGGCTGATGGCGGTCACGCTGGTCTCGATCATCATGCTGCCGTACCTGTTCCTCCTTTTTTGAACTTCCGAGATCCCCGGTCACCATCCCGCGGTGATGCGCCTGGGAGGGCCATCCAGATTGTCAGGTACAACCGGTCACAGCTCTCTCATCCAACGGCCATCGTCTCAACACCCGGATCTCCCTATGCACGCGACGATTGACAGGCGGTCGAGGCAGGGGCTGCTTGCGTATCCGGAGTGCCCCCTCCTGTAAACCCGGTTCTTATCCGGGAGCGGATGTCCGTGGTTCATCCGGCCCCGAACCGAGCCATCGCTTGGCACGGTGTTCTCCGGATCCCGGGACCCGCGACGGGGTCTGGCCTGAACCTCGAAGTGCGATCGAACCAAGGGGGCGTATCTTCTCACGGTGGCACCGGGGGCGGGTGACGACCTCCCCCCGGCGTCGCATCGCACCACCCGAATGAGTGGAACTGCTGTTCCGTTGCCGCTGCCCTGTCCGGGACGGTGTGCCGATGACGGTCTCCCGATGGCATGCAGGCGCGGATTAATTCTGCCGGGGCCTGGACACAGAAAAAGGGATTCGGTTCAGTGGGACCGTCTCAGATCGATCGCCTATCACCGGCGGGGAGGATCCGGCTGTCGCGAACCCATCATCCCGGGAGGCGAGTAGGGTTCCTTGCTCTCCGGCGCGATCCCTTCAGCCAGCTCCTCATCGATCTCCTTCTCCTTCTCACGAATCTCAGGAGGCTCCGGGACGGAGCGCTGGACGTCCTCAAGGATCTCCCGGACCTCCTCCGTTCGCGGGATCGTCCCCAGGATATCCTCGTCAAGGGCGACCGACGTCCCCTCGTCTCCAGGGGGCATCTCCTCATCGGCAAGCCCCAGGAACCGGGCCGACTGACGTACAAGGCTCGAGACCTCGAATGGGAAGATGATCTTGGTCGCCTGGCCGTTGGCCATCGTCTTCAACGCGTCGAGCGAGAGAACCGTGATCGACCGGCGGTCGAGCGGCTTGGATCCCAGAGCGACGATTCGGAGACCCTGTGCCTGCCCCTGGGCCTCGAGGATCCGCGACTGCCGCTCGCCCTCCGCCCTGAGGATTTTTGACTGCCGCTCGCCCTCTGCCTCGAGGATCATCGACTGCCTTGTTCCCTCGGCCTTGAGGATTGCGGAGCGCTTCTCGCCGTCGGCACGGAGGATCGCGGCTCTCCGTTCGCGCTCGGCTGCCGTCTGCTCGGTCATCGCCTGCTTGACGGCACCGATGGGATCGACCTCCTTGATCTCGACGCGCTCGACCTTAACGCCCCACTGGTCGGTCTCCCGGTCGAGCATGTCCCGCAGCCTCGCGTTGATGACATCACGGTTGTACAGGATCTCGTCGAGCTCCATGTCCCCGATAACCCCACGGAGCGTGGTCTGGGCGAGGGCCACGGTCGCCGCCCGGTAGTTGTTGACCTCGAAGAATGCCTTCTCGGGGTCGATGACCCGGACGAAGACGATCGCGTCGACGTTGGTCGGGGAGTTGTCTTTCGTGATCACCTCCTGGCTGGGGACATCGACCACCTGGGTGCGAAGATCGAGCTTCTCGACGCGCGTGATCAGGGGAACGACCCACCGGAAACCCGGGTTGAGACGACCGATGTACTTTCCGAGCCGTATCTGAAGCCCCTGCTGGTACGGCTGGATGATCACGACTCCACGCGCGAAGATGAAGATGATCACGAGGATCAGGATGATGGTGATGAGTGTATCTATGAATGCCATGAATCAGACCTCCTCGACGATGACGTGGACCCCCTCGGAGCCCACGACCCTGATCTGAGCGCCCTCGTCGATTATCGCACCGGTTGACTGTGCGGACCAATCGTGCCCTTCAATCCGCACCTTCCCCTCAAGAGAACGGGCATCGACCCGTCGGGTGACGTGACCGGTACGCCCGATCACCGTGTCCCTCGACATGGTGGTGGGCGAGGCGTCGGGTGTCATCTTCGAGTAGAACCAGACCGTTACGATGGCAGCTGCGAGCGCGACTGCGACCCCGATGGCGATTCCCCAGGCCGACGAGAAGATGTCGACACCGAGTACCAGGAGAACGCCGAGGATCAACATCACTGTCCCGGGAACGGCCATGAAGAAGCCGGGAGAGTAGGCCTCGAACAGGAGAACGAGGGCGCCGAGTACGATCAGCAGCCATCCGAGCTCCACCCCTGTGAAGAGCACCATGCATCTTTTTTACGGCGGGTAGGCATTAAGGGGTTTCGGCACTCCCCCGTCGAAGGCAAGGGAGGCCGGCGCGGTCGCTGTGCACGGCGTTTCCCGCTTTGTATTGAACCCCGTGATCAACTCGAGCGATCTCCCGGGAGGCATTACAGGACATGGAAAGCTGCCGGGGTTCCGCCGTGGTACGGACTCCCGTCGGTGAGCAGCCGGGTGATGGCCTCGTGGGCACCTACCCCCGTGTCCTCCCTGTCGGAGCCAATTCTGTCCGGGACCCCCTGGACTGTGACGAAAGAGGTCCTGTAGCGGCGGGCAGGATCGATGCGGTGGAGCCCTGCCCAGCAGGCCTGAATGCGGGAGCCGGGGGGGTTCTCGATCTTTACGTAGCAGGTGAGGCCCGCGATGCGCTTCACGTACCCTCCCATCTGCCCGAACGGGTCGCAGGAAAAAGTCCGCTCGAGGTTCTCCTCGATCATCCTGAGAACCTCGACGCCGGACAGGACGACCGTCATTACAGGGGGGTCCATGGGAATGATGTCGTAGAGGTCGTTCCTGGTGACCGGCCCCGGCAGTACCGGGGCGCCATACCGCCACCCGTTCGAGAAGGCGAGATCAGTCCCGCCAACGGCCCGGATCGCCTCGAGGAGCAGGTCGTCCATGCTCGACCCGAACATCCCTCCCCTAAAGAGCGGTACTGCTGTCTCGCCAACGACTACTCCGAGCTCGTCTCTAAACGGCGCGACAGCCTTCTCGACGAGTGCCCCGACGGCCCCATCTTCCGGGCAGTGATCGTTGACCTCGATCAGCCTGTGGCTGTACCTCGAGACCCGTCCGTCGCCGACCTGGAGATCGAGCCGGCCGACGAACGAGCCGTGGACCCCCGACTGGATCACGAGGGCCCCGTTGACCCTGAGCGGAGTCTCGAGCCTGTGGTGGGTGTGCCCCGATAGGAGGACGTCGATTCCTTGGACCAGTGAGGCGAGCCGGACATCCTGGGGGAGACCCAGGTGGCTGATCACCACGACGAGGTCTGCTCCACCGTCGCGTAGTTCGTTGATCTCGACGGGAAGCTCTTCGATACCGTTCGTGAACGAGAGTCCGCCCGCAAACCAGGGGGGCATGGTCTTGTCCAGGATCGTCGCGGCGATCCCGACCACCCCGACCGTGAGGTCCGGGGTCTCGATCAGGTTGGAGCCCGGGAAGGGGCGTCGACCGGTCGCGCGGTCCCGGCAGTTGGCGGCGAGGACCGGAAAGTCGAGCATGGATGCGAGCTCGGACAAGCGCTCGGGGCCGTACGCGAAGTCCCAGTGCGCGGTCATGGCCCGGACGCCGAGAGCGTTCAGGACGGGGACCAACGCGGCACCGCGCGTCTTCATGGCCGGAGCCGTTCCATGAAAAGTATCGCCGCAGTCGAGCAGGAGCGCGCGGTCACCGGAATCGCTGCGCAACTGGTCTGCTAGCCCGGCAATACGTGCGTATCCGCCCGTTTTCCGGAAGGTCGGCCCTTCACCTTCCCAGAATACCTCGGGGTGCGCTTCGAGATAGGCGTGAGTATCGTTCAGCTGGAGAAGAGTCACCTGACCTGTGGTAGGCATGGTCTCGGGTTCGCCCCCCGTGATGGATGATTGTGCAGGTGGCGGGATCAGACCCGCTCGATCGTGATCCGGACCTGATCACCGCTCGAAAATCCGTGCCCTTTCGGCACGTCGATGTTGAACCAGAGGGCGTTCGGGTTGGTATGGGAGTCGTCCTGGGCCATCAGGCAGTCCTTCTTGTCGTCGATCTGGGCGACGAACTCGACGGTGGAGACGAACTCGACCCTCGACATGCGGGATCAAGCCCCCTTTGCAGTGACCATCCAGGTCGTGCTGTTGGAGTATGACCAGCGTATGATCGTGAGGTCGTCGCAGATCTCGGCCAGGATCGCCATGTTGGTCCCGACCTCCTTGGACGAGAGCCCGAGATCGCGGGCGATATATTTCGATTTGTAATAGTACTTGCCCTTGCGGAGCGCCTTCCGCAGGTAATCCACGATCCGCTCCTGACTGTCGTTGTACGTCGCACGGATCCGGCTTGCGGTCGACATGTCTGTGACCATTGATAGACTCCTAATATATATAATGGTTACATCCCGTTCAGCTCGCGGTTCGGGTCGAAGCAGCGTTCAAGGAAGATCCGGCGGTGGATGATCCGCCAGGCGATGATCAGTCTGGCCATGTCCACTGCAGTTACATAGTCGAGTCCCCGGGTGAGCGCGATCGGTCGAACGTGGGTCTGCTCCTCGATCGACTTCTCGAGCCGACGGACGACGTGACTTCCGAGCTCGCCGTCGAAGACGACCTCCCCGCGGCGGCGACGGGGATCCTCGTGGTTGATGAACTCGAGCATGAAGTTCCTCTCTGAGAGCGAGAGGATGGCGAAGAGATCGACCAGCAAGTCGACGTCCTCGACGGATTGATCCATGGGATCCTGAATCAGGGAGACCTGGTAGACGTTCCGTGTTTCGGCCAGTACCGAACCGTACTTCGAGTGGCTGATCCGGATGATGACATCGGCAAAACCGCGCTGTGGGGCGATGTAGCGGAGGTAGTCGGGTTCCCGTTCCAGGATCTCCTGCAGAACCTGTTCCCGGTCGTACCCTCGCTTGGCCATGTCCCGCCGGATCTTCCAGGACTCCTTGACCTCGCGATCCGGTTCAACGAATAGGGTGAAGTCAAGGAGTTCGCGAAGGCGGGGTGAGAAGAGCGTATGGAGCCCCTCGAGAATGACGATCTTTCCCGGCGTAAAAGGGACAGGATCGGCGAATGTCCCGAGGGAATGGTCGTAGACCGGTTTCATGATCGTCTCTCCGGCTTTGAGCTCGGCGAGGTGTTTCTCGATCAGGTCGATCCTGTTCGCAATGGGATCGAGAGGTGTGATGCCGAGCTCACGCCTCCGGCCACGGTCGTAGAGGTGGTAATCATCAAGCGTGATCGTAGTGACGAGATCTTCCCCGAAGATCTCACGGATCGACTGCGTGAACGTTGTCTTGCCCGAACCGCTGTCGCCGGCGACTCCGATGGTGAAGATGCACGGGGAGGAGCGGATGATCTCTTTGAAGTTGAGACCGTTGCCGATCATCTCCTCCGCGTCCTGTTCGGACATCCTGTCCATGTGCCTAACTGAATGGGTCGAAGCGTACTAAAGGGTTCGGGTACCGGCACTTTGAATCCCGGGCGATTATTTTTGGTGATTATTCAGTTACTGCCACCCGAGCATATTCTTCAAGCGTTTCAACCAGTCGATCAAAGAGATCGGCGTCCCGGTAATTATACCTGAACTCCAGTTCCTTGAGGTAGAACGGGAACCTCGCCGGGTC
>JAAYEG010000077.1 GCA_012728895.1 Methanospirillum sp.
ATAGACCCGTTCGCGGCTGATGTGGTAACGTGCGGCGATGGACGAGACATCCTCGCCACGATGATAGGAGGAGACAATCTCCCCGGGTTCATCGGCCGCTAACTTCTGCATACACCCGGTCTCATCGGGTGTCAAGTAATTATGAGATCCTACACCCCAGGGAGATGACCGGGCAACCGTACTCCTAAAAGAAAAACGGATGCTCCGACACCTCTCACCCGATCGAAACGCGTTCTTCGAATGCCGCCCCCACGCGGCAGAGGCGTGCGAACCGGTCGCCGGGCAGGCAGGGCACGCCTGCCCAGGTGGCACGGGATCGACGGAAGGGGGAGAACAGTCCTGGGATTACGCGAGCGATTTGAAAGGAAACCAGAAGACAGCCCACACCAGGTAGCGACCGGCAAGAACCTCCCGCTCACGTGAAAAGATGGGCCCGCGGAGATTCGAACTCCGGACCTCCGCCGTGTGAAGGCGACGTCATAACCAGCTAGACCACGAGCCCGATGCACCGACCGGGAATTGAACCCGGGCTATTGGCTTGGAAGGCCAAAGTCATGCCACTAGACCATCGATGCGAACCGCCTTCATTCGTTCGCGTTTTGGTCTATTATAATTTCTCGTCGGGCCATTTTATCGTTTCCATCCGCCCTTTCGGGAGAAACGCGGGGGCCAGGCGATGACCCTGCGGCTGCCGGTCCGCCATAGCGGCCGCGAGCCTCTCCGCCGTCCGCTGGACTTGCGGCTACTAGTCGGGATCGGGGATGCGCACACCGGTCGACACGAGGAACAGCCGGTCGGAGTAAAAGTAATCGACGAAGCCGAACCCGGCAGAGACAAGGACGGGCCATCCGGGGCAGATCCCAGGCGAGCATAGGGCCACGAGGATCGCGAGGTCGACGAGGAGCAGCGGGCTCGTCAACGGCCAGATCGGTATCGTGAAACCGCGATCGCGCGGTGGTATCATGATTACCAGGATCTCGATGGGCGCCCGAAAACGCATCGGTAGCGGCGGGCCTCGACACGAAGACCCTTTTTAACCGGTACCGGCTTCGGTTCGTCTCTGCCCATCGTCGCGCTGACCCACAACCGGGGGTTCGAGCGGGACATAAGGTTCACCACCGGGACAAGAAACGTCGGGCACACCGTGTTCACCGGTGATGACTCCCTGGATAACCTCGAACAGTTCGAGATCGGCGCCGCGTCCAACCGCGAGATCTCCAGCGACGACTTTTCACCGCGCCTGCCTGGTCGCAGCCCCACTCTCCCCGCCGGACCGCCCGCGTACTCCGAGCGGGCGAACGGCTTGCCCCTGAGACCGCGGGTGCCTGTCGGGTGGCACCCGCCGGCGGACGGTAGGGCATTTCGCCGCGTATCACCTGCTCGCAACAAGGATCCGGAACCACCGGTGGGATCTTCGTCGGCCGGACGCCCTGAGCGACTCGCGTTCTTCCTCGCCGGCTTGCTCACTCCGTCCCCGGCGAACGCGGTCCTTTTCGGCGCGCACGCACTCCTCTGCCATCTCTCGGCATGCCAGGTCCAGGCCCCGTGAGACCGGCACCCTCGTCAATGACGGACGCGGTCGACCCGTCTCTGCCCGAGGTTACGCGGCCGGGAGCGTGAAGAAGAAGGTCGAGCCCTCTCCCGGCACTGACTCGGCCCAGACCCTTCCACCGTGCCGCTCGACGATCCGCCGGACTAGCGAGAGCCCGATCCCCGACCTCTCGTACTCGCGCGCGTCGACAACCGTGTGAAGCTCTCGAAGATTGCCGATGCGTGCTTGGGCGGGAGCCCGATCCCGTTGTCGTGGACCGAGTATACCCGGCTGCCGCCCTCGTCGCCAGACCTGATGGCGATCTCGACCACGCCTCGAGTGCGTGTGAACTTAAGCGCGCTGCCTATCAGTTTCGCAAAGACCTGTTTCACGAGCGCCCGGTCCGCGCTGCACCGGACCAGGCCGCCGACCGTGATCCGGACCTCGTGCCACTCCCTCTCCCCGGTGAGGTCGTCGAGTGCCCCGGCCACATACACGGTCGGGTCGATCGCCCGGACGGCCAGGGCCTGCCGGCCCGCACGCGGGAACGTGAGCAGGTCGTCGATCAGGCGCCCCATCCGCCGCGTCCCCTGAATGATCTGATCCAGGTAGCTCACCACCGTCGCGGGGAGCACGGACCGGTGCTCATGCTCCAGGATCGAGGCGCAGTCGTCGATGGCCCGCAGCGGAGCCCGGAGATCGTGCGAAACCGTGTGGGTGAACGACTCCAGGTCGTGGTTCACGACCTGCAGCTCGGCCGTCCGCTCCTCCACGCGCCGTTCCAGCTCGGCCCTCTGGGCGGCGAGGCGCACCTGGGCCTCCTTCCGCTCGGTGACGTCGCGGCCGACCAACTGGAACTCCTCGACCCTCCCGTCTTGGTCGAAGAAAGCCCGGTCGTGCCAGTGGAGCCAGCGGATCCGCCCGTCGGAGAGGACGACCCTGTGCTCGATCTCGTTCTCAGGCCCCGTCGGCGAGATACTTTCGAAGTAATCAGCGTGAGCTCGGCGCTCTTCCGCCGGCACCCCGGGGGGAAAACCTCTCCCGACTATCTGCCCGGTACCGAGCCCGAAGAACCGGCAGTCTGCCTCTTTCGCCACGAGGTGCTTGCCACCGAACCGGAACCGGCAGATCAGCTCCTGCTGGCTCTCGAACACGGCGCGGTACCGGCCCTCACTCTCCAGAAGCCGCTCCCTGGCGTGGCGGCGGAGGAGGGCGATCGATACCTGGCTGATAAACGCCTCCACGGGCTCGCATTCATCGAGTTCCATCCCCCTTCCTGAGCCTAAAGGTGACGGCGCCGCAGGGTCCCCCGGCAGAGGAAACTCATCGTGTACGCCCTGCCGACCGTGAGCCGCCTGTCGATCCGGTCGCAGACCTCTCCGGGGACTGTCCAGAAGCTCATGTGCTGGAATGAGGAGGGCGCCTCCATCACGCTGGGACAGGAGAAGACAGATTCTGCGGAGGGGATGCCATCGATCGAGAAACGGAACCCTACGGGGCTCGATCCCAGCTCCTCGTCAAATACCCGGCAGTCCTCGTCTGTCCCGGCGAACGCACGGCAGGTGAAGAGGCGAGTCGCGGCATCGAAGGAGGATACGACCATCCATGCATCCAGGAAGATCTCCCGGAAGCCTTCCGCGATAAACGCATAGTACGAGAGCTCGTCGTCCCGGAGCTCGTACCTCATGTTGCGTAATAGAGCGCGGTCCAAGCCAGAAAGAGGGGGAGCGCCGCGACGGTCAGGACGGCGACGGCGATGGTCACGGGGAACGGCACGTCCGCGTAGAGGGCGAATACGGCGGAGACGGCGGCGACGGCCAGCACCAGGAGAAGGGCCGTGACCGAGTAAAAAAACCGGAACTTGGGCAATGGGCGAGACGGGACGTTGAGCGGGAAACGGGGCTCCAACGCCGGGGGCTTCGACCGGCCGTGTATTAACCGCTTCGAGTCGGGGGAGCTCGCCCCGAAAGGACGGGTGGTACCGGCAGGAGATGGCGATCTCGTCCCGGCGACCGCCCCCGAATTTCCTTCCCGGTCCTGAACGCCCCGTCCGCGATGATATCATAAACCCTTTCTTTCCGCCCCTCGTACCGATACACATGGACGAGGTCGACCCCGATGCCCTCGGCGACGTGGCGTACGGCATCTTCGAACACCTGCTGCACCGCGAGCTCCGGGAGTCCGGGCGGTCGCTGTACCGGCTGGTCGAGGACGGGGTCGACTTCGCCGCCGACCTCGAGCGGGTCTTCGACGGTTTCCGCGAGGACTATCCGCCTCTCGCGGACGCCCTCCTGGACCGTTTCGGCACGGTCGGCGCGATCCTCGAGGCGAACCAGGCGGGCGAGGGCGTCGTGCCGACCGCAACGACCCAGATGTACTGGATCGTCGAAGACGCACCCCGGGCCCGTCCGGACGCGGTCGACGACGAACTCGCGGGCAAGTGGCTGATCTTCCTTCCGGCCGAGGGGATCGATGCCCACTGGCGGCGCATCCGGGACGCGACGGCATCGGGCGAGCTCGGCATCTCCGCCAAGGTCTCGACGGCGAAACCGAACCCCGACGCCCGGGACGACCGGTACGTGATCTACGTCTATACCGCGGACTGGCGTGACGAACAGGAAGTCATGCGAGTACGCGAGGTGCTGCGCCGGCTCGGCGTGGAGGACCGGATCGGGTACAAGCGAAACCTCGAGACCTTCCGGGGAGAGTACAGCAAAAAGGGAAAACGCGTGACGTATTACAGCGCATAACCCGGCGGTGACATTCCCCCTTCAGGCCTTGCGTTCCTTGCTCTTCGGTCTGAGATTCTGGTAACCGCACTTCCGGCAGGAAGTTGCCCGCACGGCGTTCCTGGCATTGCAGCGCATGCAGATCTTGACGTTGAGGAGCCTTTCCTCGGCTTCAGCAAATCGTGCCATAAGAGTCACCACAAGGTTATGAGTCTATAATAAAACGCGCCCGGCCATCTTAACGGTTTTCACCGGCTCCCGCCGGCAAGAAACCAGTCCCTGAACGCACCGAGGGCGCGGGCGCGGTGGGAGAACAGGTTCTTCTCCTCGAGCGGGAGCTCGGCGAGCGTCCGACCATGCACGGCGAAGATCGGATCGTACCCGAAACCACCGGTTCCGCGCGGCGCCGTCGTGATCTCCCCCTCGAGCCGCCCTTCGAAGAGATGGACGCCGCTCTCATCGGCGAACGCCACCACCGTGACGAAATACGCGGTCCGGTCATCCGTGCCCTCGAGCAGGCGAAGGAGGCCGGCATTGCCGATGGTCCCGAGAACGTACGCGGCGTAGGGCCCCGGGAAACCGCGAAGCGCGTTCACGAAGAAGCCGGTGTCGTCGACGATCAGCGGCCTCCTGAGCTCCTCGAAGGCGTACCGACCTTTCTCACGGGCTATCGGCCCGACCTCGTCGTCGCGGTACTCCGGACATTCGAGGCTGACATGTTCGACAGAGACAGTTCCTTCGAGAAACGCGCCGATCTCCTCGGCCTTGTTCGGATTGCCCGTGACAACTGCGAGTCTCACAGGTACCGCCCCCGGCGGCGTATCTCCCGTTCGCGCTCGAGGACCTGGTCGGCCCCGGAAAACGTCTCCCGGTAACCGCGAACAAACGCTTCCCCGTGGAGCTCATCTCTCGGCACAGCCGCCTCGAGGGTCTGAAGGAACACATGCAGATCGACACCCCTGGCCTCGAGTTCCGAGGTGACCTGGGCCAGACCGAAATCGATCAGGACGATCCCCCCGTCCTCCACCATGATATTGGATCCCGTCAGGTCGCCGTGAACGATCCCGGCGCCGTGGAGCAGGCCGATCACCCGCCCCGCGGCTTGGAGGTTGGCGGGGCAGATCACGGCCTTCAGCACGTCCCCGTGGACCCGTTCCATCACGATCGTCTCCCCATCCACGTCCCGTACGATGGGCGTCCGGACCCCCGCACGCCGGGCAGCCGAGAGCAGCCGGGCCTCGGTTCGGGTCCGCTCGGCACGGATCTGCTCGTCGAGAGCCGGTATCCGGTAGCGTTTCGGCAGGCGCCGTTTCGTGGCGTCCGTTTCCCCGATCTCGACCTCGGCCTCGGCCCCGCGCGCCTCGACACGGGAGATGGTACCGGGCCGATCCGCCCGCCAGGGGCACGGTGCGCTGTCTATCCTGAAGTTCGGGTCGACCCCCGATTCGCTGACCGGGAGGGTGAGTCCGTGGTCGAGCTGAAGCCGGCCCGTATAGGCGATCATGGCCGCGTTGTCGCCGAGGTAGCGGGCCTCGGGCACGTAAAAACTGGCTCCCCGGTCCCAGCACATGGTCGCCATCATCTCCTGAAGCCGCCGGTTCGCCCCGACTCCGCCGACGAGAAGGACCTCGTCTTTTCCCGCGTGTGCGAGCGCGCGCTCGGTTACCTCCACGCACATCGCGAACGCCGTCTCCTGCAGGGACCGGCAGATACCCTCGAGCGGGGCCGTCGAGGACGATGCCGCGGTTACGAGCCCCGAGAACGCGAGGTCCATCCCCTTGACGGTGTACGGCAGCTCGAAGGGTTCCCCGCTCAGGGCCAGCGTCTCCACCACCGGGCCCCCGGGGTGCGGAAGACCCCGCGAGCGGGCGAACTTGTCGAGCGCGTTCCCGAGCCCGATGTCGAGGGTCTCGCCGAAGACCCGGTACCGCCCGGCGAGGTGACCGATCACCTGAGTGTTCGCACCCGAGGCGTAGAGGACAATCGGGTCCTCGCAGCCGGTCGCGAAACGCCCGATCTCGACATGGGCCAGGCAGTGGTTTACCCCGACGAGCGGGACGTCGAACGCGATCGCGAGCGCCCGTGCGGCGGTTGCCACGGTGCGGAGACACGGGCCGAGTCCCGGCCCCTGCGAGAACGCGACGGCGGAGGGTCGGCCCGTCGAAAGGACTGGCCTGATCACCGCGCTCATTCTTTCCGCGTGGTGCTGTGCGGCTTCCCGGGGGTGAATGCCTCCCGAGAGGGGGACGTACGGATCGGAACTCAGGGCGAGCAGCTCGTCACCAAAAAGGGCAGCACTGAGGTTCCACGCAGTGCCCTCGAGGCCGATGACCTGCCTGGTGGCCGGCATCGATGGATTATTTCTTGAACTCGGTATAGCCGCATCGACCGCATGCAGCCCTGTCGGGGTGTTCGGCCATGACCACGCCGGTACCGCACCGGGGGCAGTACCGGCGCGTGAGGGTCGCCTGGTCGCCGTTGACGGTGTAGAACGAGGATCGGCGGATCGAAGCGCTCCCGCCCTTCTTGTCCTTCGCGGCCACCGTCACGCCTCCTCGGCCTGTTTCGGCTCGCCCCGGGTGAGCAGGTGCTCAGGCTCGGCCTGGTTGCGCGCTTCCTCGGTGTCGTAGATCCGGAAGATCCCCTCGGCCTGCATCATGCCGTAGCGCGTGGCGAGCGGGTCGAGCACGACGAGGTTCTCGCCGACGTTGTGCAGGGCGCAGAGCCGCCCGACGATCTCCTTTCTCGAGGGGGTCGGCCCGTCGTGCGTGAGGACGAAACGCAGCTCCCGCCGGCTCAGGAGCTCGTTCCGGGTGTCCTGAATGATCTCAATCTCCATCGATATCCTCTAGCTATACGAGAGCGCGCGTAATAAAAGGGTCTGTTCATTCCTCGATGAAGAGGTCGAGCAGGGCCTGCGCGAGCGCCCGGTGTTCGGGATCGATCGTGGCGATCACCACCCCGAGGCCCGGCTGGCCGTAGATCAGCGCCGCCCCCTCCGGGGCCTCGAGCGCGAGCGGGATAACGGCGAGGTCTTCCTCGCCGTCGACCACGATCAGTGTCGGCGGCGTTCCCAATCCCTCGCGGATCGCGTCTGTGAGCTCGCTGCAGAGGGTCGACGCCGGATTCGACACCCGGATCGTGCGCCCTCCCGGGATCTCGACGGGCGCCACGGGCACGTTGCGGGCGGTGAAACCGTCCACGATCGCGACTGCGGGGACGATCCCTGCCGCGAGAAGCCGGGCCGTGACGACATCGCCGACCGAGAGAACGATCCGCCCCGTGAGGAGGGGGGTACCCGCGTCAACCGACGGGTACAGCCTTCCGTACGGGACCTTGAAGGCGGCCCGGTGCGCGTCAGGGAGCCGGAGCATCACCGGACCTTCAGGGCGTAGCAGCCGGGCAGATCGATGTTGGCCTTCTTCGCGACCTGCGAGCGGCGCGGGTCGAGCACGACGAGGTAGCCGGTCCAGTCGGTCGACAGGTTCGCTGTGTTGCAGATCACGCAGGAGTCGCCATCGACGAGACGGTGGCACTCGCGACAGACCTTCGGCAGGATCTTTTCTCGCCGTCGCACGACCATCAGCGACCACCCCTCCTCTCCTTCTCCTCGCGTTCGCGACGGAGCTCGTCGTCGAGCCAGGCATCCGTCCCCAGTCCGGTCTGCCGCATGGTGAGCCCTATCTTCGAGTCGCGGGGTTCACGCTCATTGAGGGAGAGGGTCACGACCCGGACCCGGACACGGTCCCCGACGGAGATCGAGCGGCCCGAGTCCTTGCAGATAAGCCGCCCGTTCTTCTCGTCGTAGTTGATGAACTCGTCCGAGATCTGGCTGACGTGGAGCATCGCGTCGATCGGCCCGAGGCTGATGAAAGCGCCGAAGGTCGTCGTCTCCACCACGATTCCCTCCAGCACCTCCTGGAGCGCGAGGCGGAGGGCGATGGCCTCGAAGACAACATCGTAGAAGATCGCCCCGTCCCCCGGGACGAGTTCCCCCTCTCCGACGTCGAGAACCCGCGTTACCGCGATGAAAATCCCGATCTCCTTGTCGATGCTCGCTTCGAGCTGTTCCTGCAACACATCCAGGATCACGAGCTCCAGCTCCTCGCCGAGCCGGTGGGGCGGCACCCGGACCTTATCTTCGAGTCTTAGTCGATAGTACATGGCAACTCCACTCCTCTTTTTACCCTCTCTCGAGCGTGACCCTTCGCGAACCCCGGAGGGCGATCACGCCCACCCCGTCCTCGAGCAAGGCTCTCCGGAGCGCCCGGTCGCTGGTCGCAACCAGGCAACCGCGGTCGCGAGCGTACCGGGCGATGCGTTCATCGACGGGAGTGTCTCCGTCACCGAGTTCCACTTCTCTGCACCCTGCGGCGAGAGCGAGCCCGAACCGCGCGGCGGCGCCACGCCGTCCGCGCTCGCGGGCGAGCCCCGCGAGTTCGGACCGAACCTCCGTGGGGACGATGGGTTCGTAGCCCCCGACGAGCGACTCCACCTCAGAGAAGATGTCAACCCCCTTTTCGAGCGGCATCATCAGAGCATTGGCATCGAAGAGCACCCTCACTCGGTGAGAACGCCCATCCCGATCAGACGCCATCGAGCCCCGAGCTGCCGGCTGATAGCGATCCTGGCGCCGATGGGGGCGCAGACGGGTCTCTTCAGCTGCATCTCCACGCCGTCCTTGCGCGAGCCGGTGACGACCCCGACCGTGACCGCCGTCCCAACAGAGAGCATCAGGGGTTCCTTGTGTTTCAACGGCTCGATCTCCTGTTCACTAGTCGCTCCGACGACGCGTTCCATCAGGGTCACCCTGAACCGTAGCCGGTCCCAGACCGGAGGCAGGGATCCGGGGACGCCAGCCACCTGGCCGGCCAGGGCATCCGACTTCGTCAGGCCCGGGTCGAGCTTCGTCGCGACCCCGAGCAGCCCCCCGGGAGTGGCCTCCTGGATCTTCTTGTGGCCCATGTTGATGGATGTGATCTTGGTCGTGACCGGTTCCCACCGGCCGAGATGCGCCTGCCTTCCCGGCCGGATCTCGATCTCGTCTCCCTCGTGGAGGACCCCATGGATGAGGGAGCCCCCGATCACGCCGCCCTTGATCTCCTTCCACGAGAGGCCGGGTTTGTTGATATCGAACGACCGGGCGATCAGCATGGTGGGAGGGGCGTCAGGATCCCGTTCCGGCGTCGGTATCGTGGCGTCGAGGGCTTCGATGAGAGCCCCGATATTGATCCCCTTCTGGGCCGAAACCGGTATAATGGGGCTGCCCTCGGCGATCGTGCCCTTGATGAACTCATGGATCTGTTCGAAGTGCTCGACAGCCTTTTTCTGCGGGACGACATCGATCTTGTTCTGCACGATCACGATCCGCCGGATGCCGACCAGCTCGAGCGCCATGAGGTGCTCCTTGGTCTGGGGCTGCGGGCACGGCTCGTTCGCCGAGATGACGAGCATCGCCCCGTCCATCAACGCGGAGCCCGAGAGCATCGTCGCCATCAGGGTTTCGTGTCCGGGCGCGTCGACGAACGAGACCGAGCGGAACGGTTCTGCCTCGCCGCCGCACCCGCTGCAGGACTTGGCCGTCGAATACGCGTCGGCTCCCTGGCACCGGGGGCAGCGGTAGAACGTGGCGTCTGCATACCCGAGCCGGATCGAGATTCCCCGCTTCATCTCCTCCGAGTGCCGATCGGTCCAGGCGCCCGTTAGCGAGTTGACGAGCGTGGTCTTTCCGTGGTCAACATGGCCCACGACGCCGATATTCACGCTCGGGATGGTCACATCATCCAAAAGTCCTCGAACCTCCCTAGTGTATGGATATCGATCCTACTTATTTGTGGTGCAGAGCGTACGGAGCGCTTTCACAGCGAATTTTCGCCCGGAACAGAAAGAATTCTTACGTTGTACTACCGAATCTCCTCATTATTCGTAATACTTAATATTCATTCTCATCATACTGAAGAGCATGGAAACCGAGCTCTCGAGGATCGGCATCTCGCTGCCGAAGAGCCTGCTCGACCGCTTCGACGAGATCATCACGGCGCGCGGATATTCGTCGCGCTCGGAGGGGATCCGGGACGCGATCCGGAACTATATCACCTACTACCGCTGGATGTCGGACGTCCAGTGCGAGCGGCAGGGCGTGATCACCATGATATACGACCACGACCAGCGCGGGCTCGTTCCCGTCCTGACCGATATCCAGCACGAGTTCCGCCAGATCGTACAGGCAACGCTCCACTCGCACGTGACGCACAGCCGCTGTCTCGAAGTAGTGCTGCTCCGCGGCGAGGCCACTCAGATAAAGGAGCTGGCGGAGCGATTGATGTCGCAGAAGGGCGTGGAGTCGGTCAAGCTGACGACGATCCCGATCGAGGAGTAGGGAGCGGTTCCCCGCTCACCCCCCTCCCTCGCAGGAGTTGTCGAGCTCGAACTGCGAACCGTCGGTGCGGGTGATCGCGGCGCGTTCGCGTTCGAGCTGCTCGGTGATGTCCTCGATAAGGCGGTCCCGCTTCTCGCGCACGGTGCCGGCCGGAGCGAGCTGATCGAGCCGGTACAGCAGCCCGGTCGAATCGAGGACGGCATAGCTCTCCCCCCCGAGAGCCTGGATCTCGGTCACGACCCCGACGGTCCCCGTCCGTGTGTAACGGGCCCTCATGCCCACGGCAACCTCCCCGGTGTCCATGTATCCTACTGGGTCCACCCCCTCGATAAATTTTTTGCCGCGCCAGTCACCCCGTCAACCTGATCAGGGCACGAACGACATCGCGGGTCGACCGGCGGGCCTCCCCCCCGGAGGACGCAAACGGGATTCCGGCCAGGGCCTCGAGGATCGACCCGACAGCGCGCTTCTGCGAGGGGCCGTACCCCCCTTCGAGGACGAGGGCGAGCGGGAGCTTGAGCGCGTCCATCAGGCGCCGGGTGAGGGTGCCGTAGTCGGCTGGCCAGAGGTTCATACCCCCCTTCGGATCGTCTCCCAGCATGTCCTGGCCGGCCGAGATGATTATCAGCCCCGGGTCGTGGGCGACGAGGGCCGGGATGAATGCCTCGTCGAAGACGTACGCGAGATCGGCCAGGGTGGCTCCGGGTGCGAGCGGGGCGTTCATGGTAAATCCCCTCCCTTCGCCCTCGCCGATCTCGTCGACCCAGCCGCTCCCGGGGAACTCTGCCTGCTGGTGGACCGAGCAGAAGAGCACCTGGTCCGAGGAGTAGAAGATCTCCTGGGTCCCGTTCCCGTGATGGAGGTCCCAGTCGAGGATCGCGACCCTCTCGATACCGGTCGCCAGCGCCGCTGCTGCGGCGACCGCCGCGTTGTTGAAGATGCAGAACCCCATGGCCCGGTCTCGGGACGCGTGATGCCCCGGGGGCCTGACCAGCGCGAAACAGTGCTCGCCCCGGGTCGCGTGAACCGCGGCAGCGACGGACGACCCCGCCGCGTGACGTGCGACATCGAAAGTGCCGGGGCTGATGTACGTATCGGCGGTCAGGAACGAGACATCCTCGCGGGCGGAGAGCCTCTCGACCGTTCTGATGTAGCGGATGTCGTGAACCCTCGCCAGGTCTTCGAACGAGGCCGGTACGGCCGGCCTGCGGACCACGTGGTCGGGGATGAAGCGGTCGATCTCCATGAGTCGCTCACTTCTCTCTTCGTGCCGGGCCAGGTTGTGCCGGGTGAAGATGGGGTCCGTGATCACCGAGCAGGGTCTCTGCATGTTCTCGCTCATGGACACGTCATCTCTTCCAGGATCTTCTCGAACTCGACCGCCTTGGTCCGCCAGTCGTAGCCGGACATGTCGAGGTCGAACGTCGGTCTCTCGTTCGCCAGGGCGACGACCCTCTCGACGAACTCCCCGTAAGAGCGATAGATATCGAGGTGTTCTCCGCCGATCCGCTCGACGTCGGGGATCGGGGTGGAGAGGATGGGCCTGCCGCAGGCCGAGTACTCGAAGAACTTGTTCGGAAGCGCGATGTCGACCCACTGCGGCGGGCGGAGGGGTATGGTGCAGACATCCATGGCCCCGATGAACGCGGGCAGATCGGCGTACGGCTGGGTGCCGGCGAAGCGCACCCGATCCCGTATTCCGAGCCCTTCGGCGAGCGCCACGAGCTCGGGCAGATACCCGGTGAAGAGGGAGCCGCCGACGACGAGAAGGAGGGCCTCGGGCACCCGCTCAAGCACTGCCGGCATCGATTCGATCACCCGGTCGAGAGCGTACCACCGTTCGACGGACCCCGCGAAGCCGATCACGAAATCGCCGGTGTCTATCCCGAGCGCCTCCCTGGACGCCGTTCCGTCAGTCGGGTGGAAGATCCGCGTGTCGACGCCGTTCGTGATCAGTTCCGCCCGGTAGCCGAGATGTGCGAGCTTGTCCACCAGCCCGGGAGAGACGGTCGTGATCCTGTCGGACCGGTCCAGGTTGAACCGGACGATCTCGAGGACCGACCTGCGGATGACACGCTGCAGCAGGGGGTTGTCGTAGTACGCGGCTGCGGAGTCCGGGAACCAGTCCTTGAGGTCGAAGAGGACCGGGACGCCCTGCCTCCTGGCAGCCCGTATGACCGCGGTTCCGGCGAGGACATGGGCCGCGACCACCACCTCGATCTCCTGTTCGCGGATCACGCGCGATAGCACCCGGTAATGCTCGGGGGCGTTCAGGGTGTAGTGGAGAAGCGGGCTCTTCACTGCGAACCGGGTCGCCTCGTGGACCGTCAGCCTCGTCTCTCGTTCGGGGGCGCGGCTCACGTGAAAATGGGGGACGTGGACGTCGTGCCGCAGCCCGAGCTCTTCGAAGATGTAATGGTGTCTGGACGGGACCGGGTGGTGGATGTAGTCCTGAGTCGAGACGAGCAGGATCCGCATGACCGCAAGAGATCTGCCTGCATCCTCTAAGAATGTCTCGGAGAGTGAAAAATGGGATCAGGCCGGACCGATATAATCGGCGGTCGTGGCCTTGTGCCGGTCGCGGATCGTGTCGGCAAGGACCCGGATCGATTCCATTGTCTCGGCAGTCGGGTAGCCCTTCACCTGGACGGGGTCGAGAAACTCGACCTTGAGCTGGCCGAGCATCCCTTTCAAGATCTCGACGGATCTGCCGCCCCACCCGTAACTGGTCATGACGGTTGCGAACCTGGCCTTGGGCTTGAGCGCGTTCGTCAGGTACGCGGCGGTGACGACGGCAGGATGCGGCCCGAAAAGCACGGTTGGGGCCGCGATCACGATCGTGGCCGGATCCACGAGGGCCATGGCGAGCTCTCCGAGCTCGGTCGAGGGGACATGGATCTGCCGGACTCGGACCCCGCGTTCGATCAGGGCGTCGACCAGGTGCTCGACCATCGCCCTGGTCGAGCCGTGCATGGATGCGTAGGCGATCACGACCTCGTTCTTCACCTCGTCGGACACCCACCCGTCGTACGCGGAGAGAACGAGCTCGGGATCGTCGTGGAGCGGCCCGTGGCTCGGGCAGATCATCCGTGGAGCGAGCCCGCGAACCTTCTCCAGGTATCCCTTGATGCTGTTACGGAACGGCATCATGATCTCGGCGTAATATCGTTTGGCCGCCCGACGCCACTCCTCGGTATCCCGGACGAAGAGGTCGCTGGTCGCGAGGTGCGAGCCCAGGAAGTCGCACGAGAACAGAACCCTCTCCTCGCGGAGATAGGTCAGCATCGTATCGGGCCAGTGGACCCAGGGGGTGATCAAGAACTCCAGGGTTCTGTCACCGAGGGAGAGCGTCTCCCGGTCACCCACGACCGTTATCCGTTCCTCCGGGATCCCGTGGAAGAGCATCAGGAGGTCCTTGCAGGTCTTGTTCGTAACCACACTGGCCTCCGGGTACATTTCGAGGAGGAGGGGGAGGGTCCCGGTATGGTCCTGCTCCGCGTGGTTGACCACGATGTAGTCGATCCGCTCGGCCCCTGCCTTCACGAGGTTGGTCATCAGGGACATTTCCGTCCCGCTGTCGACCGAGTCGATCAAGGCAACCTTCTCCGAGCCCTGGACCAGGAACACGTTGTAACTGGTGCCGTCAGGGAGGGGGATGAGATCATCGAAGAGCCGGCGATCCCAGTCGATCGCCCCGACCGATAGCACACCAGGAGCCACACTCCTCGCGCTCATGCTCAGTCACCTCAGTTCTCGATGAACCGTATCTTCGAGGCGTTGCAGATCGGGCAGGCCCAGTCATCCGAAAGAGCCGTGAATGCGACACCGGGCTCGATTCCTCCCCGGGCGTCTCCGTTCGCAGGGTCGTAGGAATAGCCGCAGACCGTGCATTTCATCCGCTTGAGCGGGGCTGATGTCGTTGCCATACCGGAAGAGTCCGTCCCGAGCCTATTTATTGTTGATGGAAATCGCATCATTCCCCTTCCTGTCTCCTCAAGGGAGGTTCGTGGTCTGACTTCGTCGTCCACGTTCTCACTGCGCAAAGCTGTATCGCCCGAGCACCGGGAGACGTCAGTACCCGCTGTACCCGAGACGCGACCAGTGGATGGAGATCGTCACCGGGCACCTCGTCGAACAGGATCGCAGGAGAATAGCGAAAGAGACTGGAATTGACCGAAAACGAGTTCTTCGGACCTCGACATGGATCCGCCGGGCCCCCATCAGGGATGAACCGGAATTCGTTTCAGGAAACGTTGAGTGGATGGAACATCCGTCGGGGGCCGCTGGAAGGACGTGAGAAAACCGACCGGGACGGATGGACCGAACGAGGAGAGGCGGAATTTCATGTCGGGACAGACTGGTCCGGGCAGAGGACGTAGAGAATGGCGATACCCCAATCCTCCAACCAACAATCTCCGATCGAGTGGAGAAAGGATCGACCGCCTGTTGAGATTCCAGGCGGGTACGTGGTTTCTCGTCGAATAGGCATGTCCATTGGAGGGTTGATCGCGGTGTTGGGGACGATGGTGTTGGAAAGGGAAAGCAAGTTGACGGATCCAGGGGATTCCGGGGATACCCGAGAAGAGAACTCGCAGCACGTGGAGGCATGCGACGGGAAAAACCGTCCCGCATCCAGGGAAATACATGTGGCGACTTGGACACAGAGATGAAAGCGATTGTGGAAAATTTTCGCGCATTCGTGAATTGTCAGGGATGGTGGTTGGGGGCCAGTCTTCGACGGTCCCCGTGATCATTCTGGTCCGAACAGGAATCCTTTCTTTACCCGGGGATCGAACGGCACTCCAAGGCGACTCGCGGTTGCTTTCATCCCGGGCGATCGTTGCTCCAGAACCACCGGGGGCTGATCGAGCAGCATCCATTCATGTGCCTGACGGGGCTCCCCGGAGAACCTCGTGGGATCGGTTTCTCGATATTCCGGATTCACCGCGTTCTTCCGCGGGTTCCAGGTTGTCGAGACGAGGTTGCATGATTCCGGTATACCTCGATAAACCGACGCAACCCGAGTCCGAACAACAGTTCTCCGAGCGATCCTGATGACCACGACCGTTCTGTCCCGACAGGGGGGTACCGGGAGAGTCTTCGATCTGCGCGTTCACTGTGAATCAGCGGATACAGGGCACGGTTCCACGACCAACCCTGTATTCAAAATCAATAGTTAATTTTATAGATAGAGAAAGTTTTAAGTGCATTGGTAGACAACTACCTTCCTGTACCTTTCAAGGTACAGAACATGATAGGGGGGGATACAGAAGGGGGTGATTAGGAGACGACACCATATGATGGTCCTGCGAGAGCATGGAATACGGTCGTGGCGACGGAATCTTCGCCGTGCTGCACAAACAACATGCAACCGGTGGGGGCGAGCGCCGTGTTGATCGCGACCCTGATCCGAGCGACCTCCCGTCGACAGGATTCGCAGGCCCCGTGTAACGGAATTCGAGCATTATGATCCTAATATCGCGCAGATCGGAAAGCAGCTGCGGGAGGAGGGGTGAGTTCGATGAAACTTGTAAGAGCAATCATCAAACCGGATCAACTGGCCTCCGTCCAGAGGGCACTGGAGCAGAACGGATTCAGTGGCATGACCGTCAGAGACATCGGAGGGAGAGAAGAGGATAAAGGACCCTATACCGGGACCGTCACAGGTTCCAGATCCCTGGATCTCGAGCCCTGGATCCAGATCGAGCTCGTGGTCGACTACTACAAGGTGGATCTCCTTGCCAGCACGATCGCGGAAGCATGCCAGACAGGATCCATCTGGGAAGGACGGATCCTCGTCGTGCCGGTCGAGAGAGCGATCCGCGTCCGGGTCAGCAAGAGGCAGGAGAAGGAGGTGGATGAAGAGGAGCGCCACGTGGTTTATGCAGTGTATTGAGACCGTATCCACGATCCTAGAACCAGCGGACTGGGACGCCGTCGGCCACCCCGGTGGCGGAGGATCGCCCCCGGTGCCGGGCTCGGCGTGGATTGAATTCGGATAGTATCGATGACGGGCCGGCAAAGTAACCTGGTAGAATCACGAACACTCTGCCGGGTCGATAATCATAAGATGTGGCATGACCCTTCGACAACCAAATTCGAACGAGGCCGTCGGAACGTCAAACCGGTCTCGAGATGTCTCGCCTAGCTCAGGGATCTGCACGCGCTGTGTGGACGGATGCCGGGGAGCCTGCGAGATCTGGCTCTCGGCGTTTCGCGGTCGCGAGGTGCTTTATCCCGGCCCCTTCGGTGAGATCACTGCAGGTTCCGACAAGCAGTTCCCGGTCGACTTCTCGCACGTGAATATCCAGGGGTATGCCGTGGGCGCCCGTGGTCTCCCCGAGGGCGTGGAGGGATCACCCGACACCGCCCTGTTCTCCGAGGTAAACACGGAGACAGAGTACGGGTGGGACCAGAAGATCCCGATGCGACTCCCTATCTTCACAGGTGCGCTCGGCTCGACCGAGATCGCCCGTGCCAACTGGGAGCACTTCGCCATCGGCGCCGCGATAGCGGGGATCACCCTCGTCTGCGGCGAGAACGTGGGCGGGATCGACCCGGGGCTCGTTCTGGACATGAACGGCAAGATCACGAGGTCGCCCGAGCTCGACCGCAGGATCGAGGTCTACCGGAGATTCCACGAGGGCTATGGCGAGATCCTCGTTCAGATGAACGTGGAGGACACGAGGCTCGGGACCGCCGAGTACGTATCATCGAAACACAACCTTGAGACGATCGAACTCAAGTGGGGCCAGGGAGCGAAGTGCATCGGCGGTGAGATCAAGGTCCGCGATATCGAGCGCGCTCGTGAGCTCAAGCGGCGCGGGTATATCGTCCTGCCTGATCCGACCCTCAGCGAGACCGAGAAGGCATACGCCGCCGGGAGCCTGAAGGAGTTTGAGCGCCATTCCCGTCTCGGCTTTGTCTCGAAGGAAGGGTTCCTGGAAGAGATCGACCGGCTCCGGGAGATCGGATTCAAGCGGATCACGCTCAAGACGGGCGCCTACTCAGCGCAGGAACTCGCGATGGCGATGCGGTTCGGGTCCGAGGCGAAGATCGATCTCCTGACCATCGACGGCGCCGGTGGTGGCACGGGCATGAGTCCCTGGCCGATGATGAACGAGTGGGGCATCCCGACGTTCTACCTGCAATCCCTCGCCCACCAGTACGCCAAGCTCATGACTTGGAAAGGCATGCGCGTGCCGGACCTTGCCATCGGCGGAGGCTTCGGTGACGAGGCGAACGTCTTCAAATCGCTCGCGATGGGCGCACCGTACGTCAAGGCCGTGTGCATGGGCCGCGCGCTGATGATCCCGGGCTTCGTCGGTAAGAATATCGGGAAATGGCTCGAGGCAGGAGATCTCCCCAAGGGCGTCGCGAAGTACGGCTCGACCATCCCCGAGATCTTTGTCACCTTCGAGGAGCTGAGAGAGAAACACGGCGAGCGGCTGGACGAGATACCGCTCGGGGCTGTCGGGATCTACACTTATGCCCAGCGGTTCAGGACAGGATTGCAGCAGCTGATGGCCGGGAGCAGGAACTTCTCGCTCAAGACCGTCTCTCGGAACGACGTCTTCGCTCTCACCGAGGAAGCTGCGAAGGTCTCGGGGCTCCCGTACGTGATGGAAGCCTACGGGGACCGGGCTCTCAGCATCCTGCTCGATTGAACGCGGCAAGACGGGAGAAAAACCTTTTTCGAAGGGATTCAGACTTCACGGGCAGTGAACGCAGGACATCGGCTTCCGTTCCACCCGCTTCGAAACGGCGTCATGGTCGACAGAATCTTTAGGCACGAATCAGCGCGGAGGTTCCTGCGGACGCCGGGGGAGCGCCTGACGAGCGGCGATTTATGGACCCGGGCACAACGTTCTTGTCCTTTGAGCCGTCCAGATTCTTTATGACCGTTCGAACGCACAGTCAAACCAGAAGAGCCGGGCGGGCCGCGCTGATCTTCATCTGCGCCCTGGCACTTCTGCAGGGTGCGGTCGCGGCGAACATCGCGACCGGCTCTTTCCAGCTGGCCTCTCCCGGGCAGACCGTGAACATCCCGATCGTCCTCGATTCGGTCCCCGGGGGCATCTCGGGATACAGGTTGACGGTGACCCTCGGCAACCCGTCTGTCGGTGATATCACTGCCGTGACGTTCCCTGACTGGGCCACCCTCAAGACCTCGTCGGCCACTCCCGCCGACAGCGTCGTCCTGCAGGCAGTCGACCTGTCGCAGCGCGTTCCCGTCGGCGGAGCGGGTGTGACGCTGGCCACCATCACGCTGACCGGGAAGGCGACGGGTAGCACCCAGATCATCATAACCCCGGACCCGGACCTCGGTGTCCAGGATCGGTCAGGCAACATATACCAGGTTGCCACGCCCCCCGGTTCACTGAGCGTCGGCGGTGCCCCTGCACCGACACCGACCCAGGGAGGGGTTACAGCCCAGCCGACCCCCGTCGTGCCGACGGCATCCCCCACTCAGGG
>JAAYEG010000078.1 GCA_012728895.1 Methanospirillum sp.
ACCCGGGGGAGGGGACGTACCGCGTCTTGCTGACCGCGACGGGTCCGGGCGGCGCCTCGACCGCGGTCCGGGACCTGCTGGTCGGCGGGACGGAGACGCCGTACGTCACCCCGACGGCCACGCCGACAACAGTGCCGCCGACAGCGACCGTGGTCCCGGTGACCCCCACGCCCGACGTCGGGGACGGCGGCGACGGCTTTCCCTTATGGCTCGTCGCGATCGCTGCCGTCGGCCTGCTCGCCGGCGGCGTCGCGGTCGCCGCGCGGGCCGTGAGACCGCCATCACCGCCTGGCAAGCCCGCGGTTCCAGTCCTGACAATCGAGCCCCACGGCAGCCTGCGGCGGCTGGATGCCGGGGACCGGTCCATCGACGGGCGAGCGATCGAGATAGAGGTACGGGGAGGAATCAGACGTGAACAAGATTCGACAGGGAGCGCCGGAGCCGTTCGACCGGGCGGAGCTCTCGAGCGAGATCGCTGACCGGATGCGGGAGAAGGGGGAGGCGGAGCTCTCTCATGTGGTCACGTACTACCGGATGGCCGGCCTCCCGGCGAAGAAGGCGCTGGAGATGGCCGCGCAGCAGGCTGCTGACGTCATGGTGCGGTGCCTGACGCAGGGGATGGTCAGCGCGACCGTCGAGGCGATGGACGCAGAGGGCGGGAGGGGGGCAAAGACCTGGACAGTCGGCCCCGCCAAGCCGATCCGCCCTCCCATTCCCCCCTGGGAGTATACGGTCGAGTTCGTGGTGCGCGCAAACGGCTTCGAGATCGCCTGCCCGAAACTCGAGTTCCGGCTGGAGCCGCGGCTCGCGATCCTCGACGCGGGCCTGAAGCGCTGGCCCGACGGCGGGTACGAGCTGACCCTCGGCAGAGCGAAGTTCGACTGCCGGGTCTACCTCGTCCGGCCCCCTCTCGAGGATCTCCTGATCGCGGACCCGATGACGCGCGAGTTCGGGTTCGCCGAGCCGATCTCGTGGGGCGGGAGCTGGACTCCCCCGGAGGCGAGTGTCCCGTGTCCGTTTGGCAACCCGTCGGCCTGCCCGCTCCGGAAAAAGGCGGACGAAGTCCCCCCGGCGGCTAGCCCACCACGATCGTGAGGCCCGGGACGGCCCCGCCCGAGGCGCCTGTCCGGGCCGCGCCGAGCACCTGCCGGACGTCCTGCTCGCTCACCGGGATGCCGGCCATCCCGAGCAGCTCCTGGAGCGTGACCGTCTGGTCCTGCTCGAATGGCACGTTCACGGTCAGGATCTTGTAGACGTCGCCCGAGACGGTGCCGCCCACCCGGAACGTGATCCGGTCATGGCCGGCCCGGACCGTCGCGAGGGCCGCCTCGAGCAGGGCCTCGTTGTCGAGCGTGACCGGCTCCTCTTTTGCGATCGACTGCCGGGCCAGGAGAGTGAACGGGCCGGTTTGCCCGCCGCCAAGGCGCCGGACGCCGCCGCTCTCGACCGAGGAGACCGTGAACGCGACGTCGCGGATCGGGATATCGAACGAGTTCGGGTTCGTGACCTGGACCACGACCTGGAGCGTCGTGTTCGCCGGCGTGAACGTGCCGACGCGCACTCCCTGGACCGCGACCGTCGGCTGCGCGATGCAGCCCGAGGTGCCAGCGATCACCAACATCACAGCGAGGAGAAGGGCGGATCCGAGGAATCGGGCCATGGCACAGGTTCCAGTGCGCCCGAACGGGCGCGCGCCTCCCGTTGGCACGGATTCTACTTAAGGATATTCTCCGGCCGCCCTACCGGCGTGCCAGGCAGATCCAGCGGTCGTAGACCGGGTCGCGTTCGTTCTCGAAGACCTCGACCCCGCGACCGTTCTCCACGATCCAGCCGGCGACGAGCGCCGCCTCGGGCTCCGAACCCATCGTGATGAGGGTCTCGTCCGAGAGCGCGAGGACCTGGAGGAGGAGCTCGCGCCAGAGGGAGTCGTTGAGCCCGGGGTAGCACTGCCCGACCATCAGGGCGAGTCCGAGCGGGGCCGGCTCGATATAGTCGGACGCGAAGGCCCCGTCGATCCAGCAGACCTCCTCTGGCCTGAGCCGCCCTTCGGCCAGCCCGAGCGAGATGAGGGAGGCGTCGTTGTCGTAGGAGACCGGCACCATCCCGAGTGCCCGGAGCACGGACGCGCCGATCCCCGAGCCGCAGAAGGCGTCGATCGCGCGTGCACCGTCACGCCTTCCCCAGAGGTTCTCCACGAGGTCCAGCGCTTTTGGGAACCGGTCGGGCGGAAGGTCATTGATCGCGGGCGGCACCTCGCCCCGGAGCCGCCCGGCATAGTACGCCCGCACCGCGCGGGCCCAGGACTCTCGCGTCTCCTGGTAGATGTCGCCCCCCGTCTCCTCGAACCGCTCGAGCCAGACGACCGACGGCGCGCGGTAGAGGAAGGTCGTGGCGCGCCAGGCATCGTCGTCGCGGAGCGCGACCGCGATCGGGTCGTCGTTCTCGTCCACGAGCAGGCGCCCTCCCGTCGCCTCCATGTCAGGAATGACAGAGGAGTAGATTTCGTCGGTCAGTTCGGCGAAGCTCGGCTCAACGAACCAGAGCTCCGGTACCTCGATCATCTCAGCTGCCGTGGTCATCGCTCCACCATGTCTCCCTGCGGATGCGGAGCCCCTCCGGGGCCCGCATGGTTCCCTCCACCAGCGCCTGCTCGTGGACCTCTATCGTGCGCCCGTCCAGGTCCCCCAGGACGCGCGCGCCCGGCCCGACCTCGATCGTCCCCCTGGACGCGATCGTGCCGTGGATGACCGTCCCCGGGCCGATGACGACCCGCTCCGTGGCCCTGACAGAGCCGAAGAGGGTCGTGTTCTCCCCGATCTCCACGACCCTCCCCCGGACGTTGCCATGGAGCCGGCAGTTCGAGCCGATCCCCATCTCGCCTGGCACCTCGAGCCGCTCCATGTCGAAGATTGCGCCGGGGGGGATCACGAGCGGATGCTCCATGGCCCCCTCGTCGCTCCCGAGCACCTCCGCCACGAAGCGCTCGACCTCGTCCTCGTGCTCGAAGCGGAGCATGGCCATCAGGTACAGCATCAGGTACACGATCACCGGGAGCGGGTTGCGAATCTGGATCCAGCCCCGGGCCTCGAAACCCTGCTCGATCTTGACGTTGTCGCCGATGTCGAGGTCGCCGGCGACCGAGAGGCGGCCCGCGATCCGGACCCCTTCGCCGAGGTAGGCGTCCTCCTCGGTCCGGACGTCGCCGCCCACCTCGGTCCAGCTTCCTATCCTGACATCGCCCGCCGCCGATACCGATCCGTTCACCCGGCAGAACTCGGCCACCACGACCTCGGCGCCGGCGAGCCCGTAGTCGATCCGGCAGCGGTCCCCGACAAGGATGGCGCGGTCCGTGCTCAGCGTGTGCTCCTGGAGCTCGGTACTGTCGGGGATCGTGCACCGTTCGAGGAGTGCGGGCGCGGTCTCGTCCATCAGCGGGTGTCCAAGAGTGTTTCAGGCCCCGTATTTATGAGCCTTGCCGATCAGGTCCATCAGGATCGGCAGCAGGTCCCGGCCACGGATCCGGTGGAGCCCCCCCTCGGCGCAGGCGAACTCGTCGTAGCTCTCGACCCGATCCGGGCGGACCCCCTCGCCGTGGATGAGAACCGGCACGGGATCAGCCGAGTGGTCCTTGACCACGCAGGGCGTGGAGTGGTCGCCGCAGATCGCGATCACGGTCTCATCCAGGGCGAGGAGGGGCTCGAGCGCGCCGTCGATCCGCTCGATGAAGTCGCGCTTCTGCTCCGGCTTCCCGTCGTGGCCGGACTCGTCCGCCCCCTTGATGTTCAGGAGCACGAATCCGCGGTCCGCGAGCGCCTCCCCGGCGGCGCGGACCTTCCCCTCGATGTTCGAGTCGAGCGAGCCGGTCGCCCCCTCGACGGAAATCGTCTCGAGCCCGACCACCTTCCCGATCCCCGTGATCAGGGTGGCGGCCGAGACCACGGCACCCCGGAGGCCGTAGCGCTCCTCGAACGGCTCGAAGTTCCCCATCAGGCCGGCTCCGCGCAGCAGCACCTCGTTGGCCGGATGGAGCCCCCGGGATTGCCGTTCGCGGTTGAGCGGGTGCTCGAGGAGGATCGGCCGGGCCTGTCGGACGAACTCGTTCAGGACCGCCGCTGTCTTCTCGTCCTCGGGCCGGTCTGTCGTCGACGCGAAAGGGATCGGCGGGATCCCCTCGTGCTTGGGGTCGTTCGAGCTGACGCCGTCGCCGAGGCCCGGGCCCTTGAGAGCGAGCGCGGCGCGGTGGCCGGCGCCCGAGACGAAGCGGAACGAGACACCGAATGGCGAGAGGTCCACCCCTACCTCGATCGCCTTCGAGAGGGGGGCGGTCCCCTGGATCCTGCCGGCTCGCCGGTCGGTGACGGCGCCGTCCGGTCCGACCGTCGCGTAGTTGGCGCGGAACCCGATCATGCCCGGGAGCATCCGAATCCCGGACCCCTCGGCCTCGAGCGGCCCGCGGCCCGTGTAGCACTCCTCTGGCGGGTACCCGAGGAGGGCCAGGTGAGAGGTGTCCGAACCCGGCCGGATCCCGGGCGCAATCGTGTCCATGATCCCCGTGACGCCCTCCCGGGCGAAGCGGTCGAGCACGGGCGTCCTCGCCGCCGAGAGGGGCGTCGCGCCGCCGAGTGCCGGGTGCGGCCGGTCGCCGATACCGTCGAGGACGATCAGCACGATCCTGCGTGCGGTCATCCGGTAAGGGTTCGCACCGTTCGGCCATAGATGTGCCGCCTCCGTCCCCGGTCGATTCCGGTGCTCGGGGGTTTCCGGACGATATTCGCCGTGCCGGACCTCCGTGCCGGGAATCCCGCGCCGGCAGTCCCCGGCACACCCGCTCCGCTCGTGGGCTTCCCGGTCGACGGCCCCCGGGGGACGCACCGCTTCCGGGCGGAGAGGGAAAGATTCGGGGGGCTGACGTACCCCCGGGTAGGGGGAGAGATCGCGGTCCCGTCCCGCTCCGGGCGGGACCTTTTCAGAAGAGGGGGTGTTCAGATCGCCGGGGCACGGGCGATCAGCTTGGACTTGATCACCTCGATCCGCCGGACGGGAAAGACAGCCTTCGCGTCGGTCATCAGTTCCTTCGCGAGCGTGCCCGTGACCATCGATTCGGTCACGGTCCGCCATTCGTTCTCGGCCAGGAACGCCGCGACACGTGCGCTGACGCGCTTGCGGATCTCGTGGATCTGGGACGAGTCGGCGGCCATCAGGGTATAGCAGGTCACCGTGAGGTGCACCCGGAACCCGTCCTTGGTGGTCCCGATGACGTGGGAGTCGATCCGGCTCGACCGCCGCTTCACGAGCGAGCGGAGGTAGTCCTTGGTCAGCTCGTGGCCGACGAACTCCGTGTACGCCGCGTCGCCCGCGACATGGTCGATCCGGAACTTCATCTTCACGTGCTGCTTGCCGTAGTCGTTGTTGATCTCGCCGAGCGTCGCGTTCATCACGCGCCCGATCATGTTCTCGGGGTCGGCCGAGATGGTGTCGCCGATGTAGGCCGCGCTGAAGGTCTCGGGAGCGTGGACCTTGAACCAGGTCTTCGCCTTCCAGCCCTCCAGGCGCCGTCCAGCCTGTTTTTTCTTTGCCATTGTAATCACCTGTGGTTAAACGAATCTGAAGATCTCGGGTGCGTCGCCGAACCGGCGGCGTATCTCTGCCGGCCAGGCGTCGACGTCGAACCCTTTCTGCGCGAGGAACGCCGCGGTCCAGCGCTCGAGGCCGATCCCCGAGCAGCCCGACCAGAGGTCGCCGCCCGACTGGACCTTGACGTTGAACCCGCGGGGGTACTTGTCGCCGTTGACCGAGACGTTCTGGAACTCGAGCCAGTCTCCCGAGTAGGGCAGGCAGGCCTCGTAGTCGGTCGTCCCGATCCGTTCGGAGGTGCCCTCCCCGCCGATGATCCCCTCCTGGGCCATGAACCAGGGTGTCACCCTGGCGCTCCGCCACTCGAGCTCGAGCACCTCGTCGAAGAGGTGCCGGTACCGCTCGTGGAGAAGGTCGGCAGTCTCCACCGTCTGCTCAGGGGTCCCGATCCAGAGGAGCTCGATCCGGTGAAACTCGTCCACTCGCTCGATCCCGTGGATCCCTCCGGACTCGTACCGGTGCGAGGTCCCGGAGCGGTCGAAGATACGGGCCGGCAGACAGTCGTTCGCGAGGGTCGTTCCCCCGATGAACGGCCAGAACGATGGGCACTGCGCATAGCAGAGCCCGCCGATCGGTCCGTCGACCTTGTCGCGGATAAGGTTGACAGGGACCTCGCCTGTGACCTTGAAGTGGTCCGCGACCTCCTCCCAGTACGCGGGGTCGCGGGTTTTCGGTGTCGAGACGTAGTAGATCTCCGGATAGACCCCCTTCGCGTGCCCCGACTTCATCCAGACCTCCCAGGGCACGAGCTTGGGGAAGATCATCTCGGTGAACCCGAGTGGCCCGATGATCTCCTGGACCACGAGCGACTCGAAGGTCCGGAAGAGCCGGGTCGACTGCGCCCCGTGAATCCACTGCCCCCGCGAGAGCGCATGCTTGATCCAGCCGCGGCGGATCATCTCCGCTGTCGGGTCCTCCCGGAACCGGGACTCGCGCTTCGGCGATTCGTACAGGAGCTCCCAGTGCTCGGCCTTCCCGCCGTACGCGGCCGCCTCGGCCTTCTCTTCCACGAGCCGGACCAGCCGGTCCGGGACGCGGTTCTCGAGGTCCGCCGCAGAGACGGAGAGGGCGAGGGTGATCCGGCCCTCCCCTATCCCGACCTCGCGGACGAACGGCAGGGTGGAGAGCCTGAGATCCTCCGGGATCTCGCCCTGGAGCTCGATCAGGTAGTCGCGGACCTCTATCTCCCGGATCCCTATCCGGTGCCGGCCGAGCAGGCCGGCGAGGTGTTTCCTGAACCGGAAGAGCGCGTCGTGGGCCCGCGTGTATCCGCCGCTCTCGAGCGTGATTGTCATCCCCGGCCCCGAGACCGTGCACGAGGTGATCCGGCCGACCTCGCGGTCCGGCACCTCCCTCGGGACTCCCCTCCGGAAGAGGGTCGTGTTCGCCTCCTGGACGGCCCGGTCGATCTCGGGAAGGGCCGCTTCGGGGACCTCACGGGAGAGAACCAGGTCGGCCGTCAGGCTGAATCTCGGCTGCATTGTTCCTCCGCGATCTGGCAGTTCATCAGGTAGTCGTCCATCGTCGCGATGATCGAGCCGCACTCCCGCGCCGCGAGCCGTGTCACGACGAGCCCGCCTTCGACCCTGGTCGAGGAGGGATGGTGGTCGTCCGGGGCCAGCGCTGCCGCCACGCAGGCGGGACGCGCGTGGCGGGTCTCGATCACGCCCTGGCACTTCATGCGCCGATCGCCTCCGCGAACGCGGCAGCGATGGCCGGAAAGGCCTCGCAGGGCACGATGGCCCCGGCCTTTCGCGCGTGTCCCCCCCCGGAGCCGCCGGCCTCGGCGGCGAGCTGGCGCAGGAGAGGGCCGAGCGGCACGCTCCCGTCGCCACGAACCGAGAGCCGGAACCCGTCGCCGGAGGGGGCCGCGACCATGACCGGCCGGCCGAGCGGGCCGGCGAGTGCGGTGGCGACGTCGCCCGCGAGCCGTGAATCCTGGATGCGAACCGCGACGGCCGCCTCCTCGAGCGGAATTGCCGCTGCGATCGCTTCGATGACGCAGCGACGGTGCGAGCTGGCCACCTCGACGGCTTCCCGCGTCGCCACCGGCGAACGGAGGCAGACCGAGGCGGCGAGGCCGCCGCGCCCGTCCTTGGCGCAGGCGTCGACAACGGCCGCGAGGGACCGGACGTCGCCGACCGCTTCGCGCGGGCAGAGGACGCGGTCGCCCCAGATCCTCTCGAGCGCCCCGGGCGCGGCCTCGCCCGCCGCCTCCAGGACGGCGAGCGAGAGGAGGAGATCGATGGCCGGCCCGCCGTCGGTCATCGAGGCGCGGAGGAGCTCGCGGACCCTCTCCGCGTTCCCGGAGATTCCCGGGAGGAACGGGTCGGTCGCGAGCTCGAGCTGCTCGACGATCGAGCCGCCAGGAAGCGCGATCCCGCGTTCGATCTCGAGGACGCCGTTGGCGATCCCTTCGTTCAGGATCTCGGCGTTCTCGGCCTCGAAGGCCTGCCCGTCACCGGTCACGCCGGCAGCAGCGAGCCCGGCGAGATCGCGGCAATCCGCCAGACGGCCTGCGACACCGAACGCGAGCGCCGCTGCCGAGAGCACCCGTTCCCCGTCGTAGCCGGCGGCATGGGGGTTCATCACGACCCCCTCGCCATCCGCCACCGGCGCGTGGTGGTCGATCACGGCCACGTTCTCCGGCAGGTCGGTCAGGCCGGCCCCCAGGTCGCAGAGCAGTGCCGGATTCTCCGCTCCGAGCCCGGCGGGCCCGGGCGTCCCGTCGACTATCCGGAGGCGGAAGCCGATCCCGCGGCGCCAGAGCGCGTGGCAGACGAGCGATGCCGCCGTGACCCCGTCCGCATCGCGGTGGCCGTAGACCTCCACGTACTTCTGCTCCGACAGGAAGCGGGCGAGTCGTTCGGCGGTGGCGTCGATCGGCATGGGGTCCTACCGCGAGAGCAGGATCTCGGCCGTCTCGGGCTTGTAGACCCAGTCGGCCGGCAGTTTCCTGGTCTCGACATAGTACTTGACCAGGCGCCTGACCTTGGACTCGGTCAGCTGGAGCTGCCGCTTGTTGTGAAGGTCGTTCTTGTTTTCCGCGAGGTGCTTTCGCATTCCGAGCGCCTTCTCCATCAGGTTGCGGAGGTCTTCGGGGATCTCGGTTCCGAGGCCGTTCGCCTCGAGGATCTCGCCGATCCGCCGTCCTGTCGCGAGCTTCACGTCCGGGACCGCGTACTGGTCGCGGAGGATGGTCCCGATCTCCGCGCTCGACTTCTCTTTCTTGCGGAGGTCTATGACGAGCCGTTCGATCTCGACCGCGTCGGTCGTCGACCACGCGGGCGGGTCGTCCCGGTGAGGCCGGACCGATCCAGACTTGCCCCTCCGTCGTGCATGCATTCTTGCCATGTAGTCTACTCCGATACCGATCTGTCCCGAGAAGAGCAGCGATGAGACGCACGCTCCGTAATCCCAGAGCCCCTCAGGGCTGCATCGCGTGTGCGGTGCGTCGGACTTACCGGTGTGTCGTGCACACGTCAGCGACGGTGCCGGCTACATAATCGACCAGGCAACTCTTAAGGCTGCCGACCGCGCCGACGTCCCGGTATTCCCGATACCCCGGGGGCGCACCGGAGATCTTCGCACGGGGTCCGCCGGCCGCGCCCGGGTCGGCGGGCAGGGCGAACGCCCCGGGCCGACGCCGAAAAGAGGGACCGTGACGGTCCCGGGTGCAGGGGTTCGCGTGGGAACCGTTTCAGGGGATCGCCGGTCGCGGCAGGGGCGACGATCCTCGCACATCCGTCTCCCCGAGCCGGGCGAGGGCCTCTTCGAGCGCCGCGATCTCGCGCTCCCGCAGGGCCGCCAGCTCCCGGCCCGCCTCCTCGTGCCGCGTCCGCGCCTCCACGGCCGCTCCGATCGCGCCGCGCGTCGCCCGGACCGCGTCCTCCAGCCCCCCGTCGAGATCGGCCGCGAAGGTCCGGATGGCCGCGTCCAGGTCCTGCACCATGGACCAGCGCAGGTTCTCGACGTTCGCCCGGACCAGGTTCTCCGCCTGCCGCTCGAGCCGCTCCCGCACACGCCGCTCCCGCAGCCGCCGGGGCAGGCCCCGCTCCATCACCTCGGCCGGGATCGGGACCAGCGGCGAGAGCGAGACGTCGCGCCGGACCCACCAGGCCCTTGATCGCTGCTCGAGCCGGTGCTCGGTCTCGGGGACGCGGAACGGCACGTCGAAGAGCTCGGCCGCGGCCGTCCGCACGGACCCGATCAGCCGGGCCGCGTTCTCGTGGTGGACCCGCAGGCGGCGGCCGAGCTCCCCGTCGAGCATCGCGGCCGTCGCCTCGAGCTCGCGCGGGAACTCCTCCGCGACTGCCGCGGCCATCGCCTCGACCGCCGCCGCCTCATCTCCGTCCGCGAGCGCCGCTTCGGCCACCCCGGCCAGCCGGACCCCGTACCGCTCGCGGAGCGCGGCCGTCTGGGCCTCCACGAGCTCGGCCATGCGCTTCCGCTCGCCGGCGATCATGTCCTGCGCGGACCGGCGCTGCTGCTCGGCCTCGACGAGCGCCGCGTCGAACTGCGCGCGCTTCTCCTCCAGCTCCGCGATCGGCATCGCGAGCGCCCGGAGCGCGAGCCGGAGCGCGAGCAGGACCTCGGCGGCGATCCCGGCCGCCCTCTGCCGCACCGAGGCCTCGAGGACCTGCTGCTTCTCCTCCGCGAGGAAGGACAGGAGGCGATCGGCCACCTCCGCGCAGCCGCTCGCGCGCCACCCCTCGGCGTCGCCGGCCTCGCGCGCCGCAAGCCCGCGCCGGGCCGAGACCGGGTAGACCGGGACGTCGGTGGGAAGGCCCGCCTTCTCGGCCAGCACCCGGCGGAGGAAGCCGGTGGCGGCCGCGGCCTCGTCGGCCGAGAGGTAATCGACCTTGTTCAGCAGGAAGAAGAGGCGGGGGACCCGGTCGCGGACCTCCCGCAGGAACGCGACCTCGACCGCTGTGATCGGCGGGTCCGCCGAGACGAGGAAGAGGGCCGCGTCGCACTCGGCGAGGAAGGCCATCGTGGTCGCGGTGTTGTGCGCGTACGTCGAGCCGATCCCCGGCGTGTCGATCAGCACCACGCCGTGGGAGAGCGCCGGCGACGGGTGGAGCACCTCGACTTCGGCCACGCCGAGCCGGTTCGCGGGGTTCTCCTCCTCCGTCACGTGCCGGGCGAGGACGGCCGCGAGGGCGGCTGCGTCCGGCACCGCGACCACCTCGTCGGCCCGGCCGTCGGAAAACGCGATCCGGACCTGCCGCGCCGGCCCCGAGCGTATCATCGTCGGGATCGCCGTGAGCGGCACGACCGAGCTCGGGAGCACGGCCTCGCCGAGCAGGGCGTTCAAAAGCGTGGACTTGCCACGCTTGAACTGGCCGAGCACGGCGAGGTGGAACGAGCCCTCGTCGAGGCGGTGGGCGAGTCCGTCGAGCCGGTCGGCCGCGGCGGGGAACTCCCGGCCGCACGCGCGGACGAGGGCGCTGAGATCGGCGAGATCGGCCGCGAGCGAGGTGGGGTCCGTCGGTGTCGTCGGGTCCATGGGTGTCTCCTCGGAAGGGGTAGGAGTTATCAGCGGGACCCGCGGTTGACGGTGAACTCCATCACCGATCACCATCGGGCGTCATCGCTCGTGAACCCTTCGGACCCGAGACCCTCATTGTCCCGCCGATGCACCGCTCCGCGGGCGCCGGATCACGGGGAGCGGTCCGCGAGGGCCGCGAGCGTCTCGACCGAGAGGTGCGAGACCCGCGTGCCCCAGCCGTGCTCCCTCGCGAGCTCGACGGCCGTGATTGTCTCGGTCACGGTCCCGATCTGGTTCGACTTGATCAGGACCGAGTTCGCGGCCCGGGTCTCGATCTCCTGCCGGATTCGCTCGACGTTCGTGACGAAGAGGTCGTCGCCGATCAGTTCGATCCGTTCGCCGAGCGTGGCCTTGAGGTGGCGCCAGCCGGCCCAGTCGTCCTCGGCCAGGCCGTCCTCGATCGCCATGACCGGGTAGTCCTCGACGAGGTCCAGGTAGCGGCGGATGAGCTCGGGCGAGTCGAGCCGGACGGATTCGGTTCGGATGTGGTAGAGGCCGTCCTCGTAGAAGCCGGACGAGGCCGGGTCGAGCGCGATCCCGATCTCGCGGCCTGGGGCGTACCCGGCCTCCTCGATCCCGGCGACGATCAGGTCGAGGGGCTCGCGGTTGGACCTGACGGCCGGGGCGAAACCGCCCTCGTCGCCGACGCCGACCGAGTGCTTCTTCGCCTTGAGGACGCCCTTGAGCGCATGGAAGACCTCGGCGCCCCACCGGAGGGCCTCGGTGAAGGTCGGGGCGCCGTACGGCGCGATCATGTACTCCTGGAAGTCCGCGCCCTGCCAGTTCGCGTGGACGCCGCCGTTCATGATGTTCATGCACGGCACGGGAAGGACGGCGAGCCCGGGGTCGTCCGCGAGGTACCGCCAGAGCGGCAGCCCCTTCGCGGCGGCCGCGGCGCGGGCGGCCGCGATGGAGATCGCGAGGACCTCGTTCGCCGCGTACCGCGCCTTGTTCGGTGTGCCGTCGGTCGCGATCAGGGCCTGGTCGACGGCGAGCTGGTCGGCGGCGTCCAGGCCGACGACGGCCTCGGCGAGCGCGGTGTCCGCGGCCCTGACGGCGTTCTGCACGCCCCTGCCGCTGTAGCGCCGGGTATCTCCGTCCCGGACCTCGACGGCCTCGTGGACGCCCGTCGAGGCCCCGGACGGCGTGGCCGCGCGGGCCGTGACCCCCGATTCGAGGGCGAGGTCGACTTCGACTGTGGAGTTGCCGCGCGAGTCGAGGATCTCGCGGGCGCGGACGGACTGGATCGTGGTCTTCATGGTCTGCCTCCGTGATAGATGGTCGGAGTCGGCGGTTCCGCGTCGGGTAGAGAACGAACAGGTGCACACAGTCCGGCCGGGCCGGAGAGCTGCGGCCGGGGCTCACGGCGAATGCGCTGACGGGGGAATCCCGCAAAGCGGAAAGAAGTGCTGAACATCGACCGAGGGGTTGAAGTCATCAGCCGGATCCCGGCGGTTTATCGGCGGACTTCATCGCCTGTTTCGGGTGATGGTTCGGACGGCACCGTGCGGCGCCATCGGGGTACTGTAACGAGCACGAATCTATATCACAGCGTCAGGGAGCTGGGTCGGCCCCCTCCTCGGGGATAGTCATGGGGCTGTCATGTGAACCGGTTGACAGCGGAACGGCTTTCTGTGCGCATGGTCATTGGCAGCACGCACGTTTGCGCCGGAAGAGTTCGGGGGAAGGTTGCTGAGCGGGCCTGCTGACCGAAGCTCGGAGCGACGCCGGAGCGGTCGCGGACACGTGAAAAAAAGCGAACGGGTCGCTGTTCGGATCCTTCGCGCGTCCGCTCCTGTCATCGACGAAGGTCGGTCGAAAAAGCGTGTGCCGAAACCGTCGTAAAACGCGGGCGGTTTTAAGGTCCGCGGCGCGGTCCACGGCGAACCCTTCTGCCAAAACAGGCCCTATCCCCTAGAGATCGTCCTTCTTCTTCGTCCTTTGCGGGAAGGAACGCCGCTTGCGCTTGCCCATCGAGAGGATATCGACTCCGTAGAGGCCGTCCTTGCCGAGTCCGATCACCATCTCGTCGGACTTCGAGAGCCGCTCGATATTGATCTCGTACGACCCGGGCCCCCGGATCCGGATCGTCTCGATCGATTCGTGCAGCGGCCGCTCGGGTTCGTCGTCCGGCTCCGGGATCTCGTGCACGTCGTCTGGAGAGGCCTCCTCCACGAGCGCCTCGAGCGGCGTTTCTTCGAGCACGTCGCGGTGTCGCTCCTCGGCCCGGACGTAGAGGAACCGCTTTCCCCCGCAGCTCGGACATCCGTGGAGGACGTCCTGCGAGCCGTCCTCGAACTCCCGACCACAGGTCGTGCACTTGTGGGGCATACCGTTACCGCGATGAGACCCAGGCGCTGATAAGGTCTCGCTCCTTGCGGAGCATCTTGAGCTGGTTCGCCGGGCCGATAACGGTCAGGCGCGACGGCGACTCTCTCCGGCCGAGGAGCCTGGCCAGGAACCCGCCGCTACGGGAACGAGCGGGGTAGGTCTCCATCTCGATCCCCGAGAAGCCGTCGGGGTTGATCTCCATCATCGTCATCTCTATCAGCTTGCTGGACTCCTCGGGCGAGAGCCCTTTCTCGAGCACGACGATGTTCCCCGCCATCACCTCGTCGAGGATCATCCGGATCTTCTCCATGGAGGTGAGGCTCTCGAGCCGCTCTTCGGAGATCAGGTCCAGTTGCACTCCCTGAATCATGCCCCGATCACCCGAAGAACTCGATCATCTTTTCGTAGAGCTCGTCCACGTTGGTCCCTTCGAGGCCGGAGATCGAGATCACCGGGTGCTGCGGGAAGGCCGACTTGATCCGTGCCGGGGAGGCGTCGGGGAGGTCGATCTTGTTGGCGACGATCACCACGGGCAGGTCGCGGGACTCGATGATCCCAACCATCATGATATTGACCTGAGCGAACGGGTCGAGGGTTGCATCGAGCATGTAGATCACGCCGTCGATGTCCTCGCGGAGCCAGTGCATCGCCTCGGCCACGCCCTCGGTGGCCTCCCGGGCCCTCTTGACCGCGTCCTCCTTGTCGAGCCCGTACTCAGTGAATTCGTGGTAGTCGATCTTGGTGGTGACACCGGGCGTATCGACTATGTCGATCACGATCGAGTCCCCGTTCGAGTTCGAGATCGTCACGTTCTCCCTGCGCCGGGCACGCCGGGTCTCGTGGGGAATCTCCGAGACGGGACCGAGCGCGTCGCCGGTCCAGTCGCGGACGATCCGGTTCGCCAGCGTGGTCTTGCCGGCGTTCGGAGGGCCGTATATACCGATTCGCGTCCGCTTCTTCTTGAAGAAGAAGCGAAAAAACCGTGAAAACCGTCTCTTTGCCTGTGTCAGGATATCCATGCAGCACCCCGGCCGATAGTGGTAAAAGTGTTATGGCTCATCGCTAATGACACTTTGCTGTCCGGTCTCGCCCCGGGACCGGCATGGCGAACGCTTTTTATGGAAGGGCTGCCTACGCTGTCTCGACGGGCCGGAAGAAGGGTCCGAATTTTTAAATAAACCGCAGATATCCGAATACGGAAAACCTTAATGAACCTCAATGACAGATACGACCGAAAAGGGGGGGAGTTCCTGATGATGTCGTCCGACACCATGCACCTGGAGACCAGGGTACAGCTGAGAGAGATGATGCGTCTCAATCCCACGACGATCGATTTCGACGCCTCGGTCGCCGACGCGGCCAGGGCCATGTGCCAGGCCGATGTCGGGAGCGTCATCGTCCTGGAGAACAACCTCCCGATCGGCATCGCGACCGAACAGGACATCAACTGCAAGGTCGTCGCCCACGACCGCCGTCCCGGCGAGGTTCCGGTCAGCGAGATCATGTCCACTCCCCTGATCACGATCGGTGCCGAAAAGACCGTCTCGGAGGCAGCCCACCAGATGGTGCGCCACGGCGTCCGCCGCCTCCCGGTGATGGACGAGAACCACCGCGTTATCGGGATCGTGACCGTGCGGGACCTCCTGACCGTCGCCAACGAGATCAACGAGATAATGAACGATCTCGTCATGATCAATCGTGTCGACGACGGGTTCGAGGGCGGGGTCTGTGATCGGTGCGGTCTCATCTCCTCGGACCTGCTCAGGGTCGACGGGCAGCACCTCTGCTCGAACTGCCGGACCGAGGAGCACCTCGGATGAAGACGGCGGTCGACCTCCTGCGCGAGGTTCCGCTGCTCTCTTCCGACGACTATGCGACGCGGGCCAGGTCGATCCTTCGCGACGACCTGTATCGCGAAGCCCTGGTCGCGGACAATCGTGGCGCCCTCGCCGGGTACATCGACATCTCGGACGTGCTCCGGGTAGGCGCCACCCGCTCGAACGTGACCGTCGACGGCTTCGTCCGCGAGGCCCCATCGGTCACGCCCGGGGAGAGCCTGGAGAGGATCGGAGCCCTCCTGCGTGAGTACCGCACGGACTCGGTCGCGGTCGTCGGGGAGGACAGGTCCGTCCTGGGCGGGGTCCTCCTCGCCGAGGTCTTTCCGATCCTGCTCATGCGCCACGAGCCGGGCGGTGTCGTCGGAGATCTGATGTCGACACGGGTCGTGACGGTCGATGCGGGCGAACCTGCCTCGAGGGTCCAGGCCCTCGTGCAGGAGAGCGGGTTCTCGGCCTTCCCGGTCCTCAAGCGGCAGCAGCTGGTGGGCATGATCTCACGTCGCGACCTGCTCGCCTCCGGCCGCGTGCGCCGCCCATCCGAGGTAAAACTCGCCGTGGAGGCCGTGATGACCACTCCAGCGATCACGGTCTCCCCTGACGAGAGGGTCTCCGACGCGGCCAGGCAGCTCTGCCGGCACGACATCAGTCGAATGCCGGTGGTCGACGGGGGCCGGGTGGTCGGGATCTTCGACCGGCACGACGTGCTCCGGGCGCTCGCGCTCGCAGAGGATTGAGGTGAGATATGCAGGGGAACGATATCAACCACAAGGCATCCGACAGGCTCTTGAAGATGCCCGGCAAGCTCGACCGTGGCCCGGTCGAATTCGCGTCCCGCGTGGCACCCCGCAGGGGAGAGCTCATGGAGATCGCGACCAGGACGGTCGTCTCGATCCCGCCGACGATGGCAATCATCGGGGCTGCCCAGGCCATGACGGCCTGCGGCTTCCGGCGGCTCCCGGTCACGGACCCGGGCACCAACCGGGTGCTCGGTATCATGACCGCGTCCGACATCATCAGCCTCCTCGGCGGCGGAGAGAAACAGAACCTCGTGACGATCAAGCACGGGGGGAACCTGCTCGCGGCCGTGAACGAGTCGGTCCGCGAGATCATGAGCGCCCACTATCTCTCGCTCCGGACCACGCAGACGATCGATGATGCGCTCGACCTGATCCTGGGGCGGAAGATCGGGGGCCTTCCCATCGTGGACGCGGAGGAGACGCTCTGCGGGATCGTGACAGAACGGGATGTGCTGGCCCTGCTCGGCACCGGGGCAAGCCCGCTCTCGGTCGAGGAAGTGATGTCGACCTCGCTCCGGGTGACCGCTCCCGAGTCCTCGATAAGGGCGGCGACCCGCGAGATGGGCCGCTGCCGGTTCAGGCGCCTGCCGGTGGTCTCCGAGGACGTCCTCTTCGGGATCATCACCTCGACCGACATCGTCCGGTACATGGGCACGGGCGAGGTCTTCGATCGCCTCGTCACCGGGAACGTGGAAGAGGTGATGGACCTCCCGGTCCGGACCCTGATGAAGGGCGAGCTGGTCACCACCACGCCCGAGGTCCCCATCAACGCGGCAGCCCGGGTCATGCTCGATCGGGGGATAGGGGCCCTCCCGGTGATCGAGGACTCGCGTCTCATCGGGCTCGTGACCGAGTTCGACATGGTCCGGGCGTTCGCGGAGGCCAGGGACTGATGCGGGCATCCGACGTAATGTCCTCGCCGGTCCGAGTCATCGGGCCGACCGACTCTGCAGCGTACGCCCGGAACCTGATGATCCGGCACCGGTGCTCCCGGCTCCCGGTGGTGGACGGAGACCATCTCGTCGGGATCCTCACCAAGAAGGACCTCGGGTACCGGCTCCGCCAGGCAGAGCCGACCTGGCGGCGCCGGCCGATAGACCGGATCCCGGCGAGCCTGCTCATGACCCCGGACCCCGTCAGCGTCGCGGCAGACGCATCGATCGGGACGGTGGCCGCCGCGATGGTCGAGTACGGGATCAGCGGGCTTCCCGTGGTGGAGGGCTGCACCCTGGTCGGGATCGTGACAAAGACCGACATGCTCGGCTCGGTCTCGGTCGAACGCATCGGGGCGACGGTCGGGGAGCTGATGGGCGACGCCGTGACCGTGTCGCGCTACCACTCCCTCGATCACGTGATCGACCTCGCCAGCGAGCGAGACCAGAAGATCGTCGTCGTCAACAACGACGGGACTCTCGCCGGGATCATCACCGAGTCGAACCTCGCCTTCTACGAGTACGTCGGACCCGTGCCCGTCGATCTCGACCGGGAGGTGACGATGCTCAGGCGCGAGGTGACGGCGGGACCGAAGACGCGCCGCCACGTGCGCGACGTCTCGGCCCTCGCCGAGGACCTGATGACAAGGCCTGTCGAGACCACGCAGCCCGGCGCCTCGGTTGCCGAGGCGGTCCGCCGGATGCGCAAATCAGGGATCAACAGTCTTGTCGTGGTCGAGGAGAGCGATATCAAAGGCATTATCACGCGGGATGACGTAATAATGGGGGTTGCCACATGAATCAGACCCTGTTTATTCGGGACATAATGTCCAGGCCGGTGACGATCGCGAAGTCGGCTGTGATCACCGAGGCGCTCGATCGGATGCTCGACCAGGAGATTGACCCTCTGGTTGTGACCAACAACGGCGCCGTCGTGGGAACCGTCTCGCGCCGGGCGATCGCGGAGACGATCGGCTCGAAGCGGAACGCGAACCTATCGCCGAACAAGATCCACGTGGCGAACGTGGTGCAGGAGGAGTTCACCTCGGCGTACGAGGACGAGAGCCTCGACATCGTGGTCCCCCTGCTGCAGGTATACAAGCTCGTGGTCGTCCTCGACAATGACCACCGGCCGATCGGCCAGGTGACCAGGGGCGACCTGTTGCGGGTGATGCCTCCCGGGGGCTCCGTCGACCAGGCGATGGAGTCGATCGCGGTCGTTACCCCCGACGAGCGGGTGGTCCACCTCCGTCGGCGCATGCTCGACGACGGGGCAAACCGCTACGTGGTCGCGGACGGGTCCGAGCTGCTAGGCATGGTGACCGAGACCGACGTGGCGCGCTCGATGACCCAGTTCCGCGAGGACGTGGCCGACCGGTTCCAGGACCACCGGATCCGGAACCTGATCGTCAGCGACATCATGTCGACCCCCCTCGTCTCGGTTCCTCCAGAGACGCGGGCGACCGACTTGGTCGAGACCATGCTCCAGCGCGGGATCAGCGGCGTTCCGATCGTCGAGAACGGGCGCTTGCTCGGCGCTGTCTCGCGGCAGAGCCTGGTCCAGGCGCTCTGAACCGTTCTTCCTTTTTCTTCCCCCCGGGAGGCACGGGTTGTCCGCACGTGAAAGTTCTATCGGTGAACGCCGGACTGCCACGCTTCAACCCCCGATGGCGAGCTCCGGGCGTGTCTCCAGGTCCGGGACCCGGACGATCTCGACCCATAGCGGCCCGCCTCGTCCGGGGATACCGGAAACCCCCCCCGCTCGCCCTCACCCTCGCGGGTCCCTGCACCGTGTGTCCGATCTCCCCATCCCCTCATTCCAGGTAAGATGCATCCTCGCGGGTGCGAGGACCGCTTGACGAAGCGTGCAGTGCAGGATAGGGCGCTCTGCAGTCATATACTGCTGCCGGGCGGATCCCCGGGTTCACCGATGCAGGCGTATCACCAGAGCTCCGGCGGGAGGGTCTAGAAGAGAATGACCGATCGATGGGGCTGCCGCCACGGAACCCCCGCTCCCGGCCCCCCATCCCTCCCGGGCCGCCGCCGGACGCTGAAGCGGGACGCGGGTCGCCACCGTCATCGAGACGGGCGTGGGAGACCCGGGAGCTGTCCCCCGTCTATCGATACCCCTCGCCCTGTGGCCGACGGGCCGGACGGGACCGTCATGCGCTCCCGTCCCGGCATGCCCTCCATGTCTCTGCTGTACCTGAGACAATTCCATATACCTATATAGTAATTCGATCAAGGTTTAATCCGTAGCGGTGTGAAGGAACCGGGACCGGCGGCACGGGTTACACGTAGGATCTTGTGAACCCGCAAAGGTCCCGGTACGCTCCGGTGAATTCGATGAAGGAACTTGAACAGGGAATGGACCGGCGTGTCAGGGAGTTCGTCTCACTCTCGCCGGACGGACGGATCTGGGGAGAGATCATCACCGAGCCACTGCTTACGGTCGCGCAGGTCGCCGCGACCCTGCAGATCCGGGAGAAGCTCGTCCGGAACCACATCAAGGAGAAGCGCCTCAAGGCCGTTAAGATCGGCAAGTACTGGAGGATCAAGCCCGAAGACCTCCACGCCTTCATCGAGCGGAACTCGTCGATCCCGAGCGACCCGCACCCCCGCATCCCCGATCTCTCGGCGATCGACGACGGGACCGTCGACACCGGCGCCTGAGCCGGCGGTACACCTTTATTTCTAAAAAAAATCCCGAGAGACACCCGCCCCGCTCCCCAACCGGGGACGGAAGGCCCCTTCAGCCCTCGGGGTATGGGACGTCCGGTACGAACTTCGTCCCGTAGTAGATGACCCCGGAGTCGCCCTCGGTCCCGATGCGGCGGAAGACCGAGCGGACGCGCATCCCGATATGCGCCTCGCTCACGTTCTCGACCACGACCTGCGCGGTGACACGCGGCCCCTCGTCGAGCCGGATGATCGCGAGAACGAACGGGGTCTGCCGCGCAAAGGCGTCCGACGCCGTCCGGATCACGGTGAAGGTCACGACCTCTCCCTTCCCCTGGAACCGGAACGGCACGATCTCGCCGGAACGCCGGCAGTCGGGGCAGAACGTGCGCGGCGGGTAGAACGTGCGCCCGCACTGGGTGCAGCGCGTCCCTTCCAGGTTGTACCGCTTCGATATCTTGCGCCAGAATCGTGGGACCGACATGGTCATGTCCTCCCGAGGATGTGAACCGCGACCGATGCCCCGGTCCCCCCGACGTTCTGGGTCATCCCGATCTCGGCCCCATCGATCTGCCTCCTTCCCGCGTCGCCGCGGAGCTGCTGGACCACCTCGCAGACCTGCTTGATCCCCGTGGCGCCGACCGGGTGACCGCAGGCCTTCAGGCCTCCCGAGGTGTTGACCGGGATACGGCCGTCGAGCGCCGTCTCTCCCTCCTCGGTCAGGCGCCCGGCCTCTCCCTTGACGCAGAAACCGAGGTCCTCGATCGCCAGGATCTCGGCGATCGTGAAGCAGTCGTGGACCTCGACCAGGTCGATACTCCCGGGCGTCAGCCCGGCCATCTCGTAAGCCCGGCGGCCTGCGGCCACCGTCGCGTCGAGGGTCGAGATGTCGCGCCGATCGTGGAGGGCGATTGTGTCCGAGGCCTGTGCGGTGGCCATGACCTTCACGGGGGCGTCCGTGAACTCGCGCGCGCGCTCCAGCGGGGCGAGGATCACCGCCGCCGCGCCGTCGGTGATGGGCGAGCAGTCGAAGAGCCTGAGGGGGTCGGCGACAAGAGACGAACGGAGGACGGTCTCGACCGTGATCGGGCTTCGAAACTGAGCGATCGGGTTGAGAGCACCGTTCCGGTGGTTCTTGACAGCGACCTCCGCGAGCTGCTCCCTCGTCAGGGCGTAGCGGTGCATGTAATCGCTCGCGATCATCGCGTAGAGCCCGGGAAAGGTCGCCCCGACGAACCCCTCCCACTCGCGGTCCGCCGCCGCCGCGAGGGCGTCGACCGAGATCGAGGTCTCGACATCGGTCATCTTCTCTACGCCGGCGGCGACAACGATCTCCTCGAGCCCCGACGCGACCGCGATCACGGCCTGGCGGAACGCGAGCGACCCCGAGCAGCAGGCGGACTCCACCCGCGTGGACGGGACGTGGCGGGACGCCATGCCCGAGTAGTCGGCAATCAGCGCGCCGACGTGTTCCTGTTCGACGAATCGCCCCGCCGACATGTTGCCGACGTAGAGCGCGTCGATCTGCTCTCCGGGGAGCTGCGCATCCTCGAGAGCGAGGGTGCCCGCCTCCAGAAAGAGGTCGCGGAACGAGGTTCCCCACTTCTCGCCGAAGGTCGTGCATCCGATTCCAATAACGGCGACATCTCTCATCACTGCATCACGATCTTTCCCTTGTGCTTGGCATAGTGGGCATAGTCGACGTAGATCGGATTGGAGAGGAGCTGGCGCACCGTCGGTGCCGCGTCCCTCCGGAACGCCCCCGCCTCGATCGCGTCGGTCACCTCGACGTCGAACGAGTCCGAACCAGCCCCGGAGCCGAACGAGGTGACGAAGATCCGGTCGCCGGGCTTTGCCACATCGAGCGTGGCGGCTAGGCCGACCATCGTAGCCCCCGAGTAGGTATTGCCGAGCTCCGGGACGACGAGTCCCGGACGGATCTGCTCGGGGGTGAACCCGAGGTGCTCGGCCACCCGCCGCGGGAACTTCGCGTTCGGCTGGTGGAAGACCGCGTAATCGTAGTCGCCCGGGCTCGTTCCGGCCTGTTCCAGCATGAGGTGGGCGGCCCCCTGGACGTGCTTGAAGTACCCGGGGTCTCCGGTGAACCGTCCCCCGTGGCGTGGGTAGTTCTGCCCCTCCCGCCTCCAGAAGTCCGGGGTGTCGGTCGTGAACGAGACCGTTCCGTGGATCCGGGCGATCGGGTCGTCGCGCCCGATCAGGAATGCGGCGCCTCCCGCCGCCGCAGTGTACTCGAGCGCGTCGGAGGGCGCGCCCTGTGCGACATCCGCCCCGATGGCGAGGCCGTACCTGATCATGCCCGCGCCGACCAGGCCCATGCAGGTCTGGATCGCAGCCGTCCCGGCCTTGCACGCGAACTCGTAGTCCGCCGCGGTCATCGCCGGAGTCGCCCGGATCGCCTCGCCGACCGTGCAGGCGGTCGGCTTGACCGCGTACGGGTGGGACTCCGAACCGACGTACACGGCCCCGATCTCCCCGGGGTCGATCTCCCGCCGCGTGAGCGCGTTTCGGGCTGCCTCGACCGCGATCGTCGCGGTGTCCTCGTCAAGGTCGGGCACCGACTTCTCGCGCACGCCGAGCCCGCCGATGATGTCCTGGGCGTTGTCGCCCCAGACCCGGGCGATCTCCTCGAGCCTGATCCGGTACCGGGGTATGTAAGCCCCGTAGGTGATGATGCCTGTCATGTCGTCCTCTCTGGCAAGACCGTTCACCGGCCTGCCAGTCTCCTGTTTTTCCGGTCCTTGCCCCGCTCACCACCCGGTCGCACGGAGCGTGGCGATGAGCGGATCGACCTCGGTCTGCGTGGTCAATAGCGTGATCCGGTCGCGATCGGCGAGCCCCGCGACGATGGGGTGGACATCCTCGGGCGCGATCCCCTGGAGGATCACGCACCGGGGCTTGAATGACGTCACGCGGATGGCGACCATCGGCGACTTTCCCGTCGAGACCCCGGCGAAGATCAGGGCTCGCTCGGTGGACCAGCCGTAGATCCGGGTGAACTCCTCGGACGAGAGCTGCATGATCGCGGAGAGGCTGTTCACCACCGTGTACCCGAAGAGCGCCTGGTCGATCGACCCGGTGAGGGGGACCGCCCCGATCAGGTCCGCGAACTCCCGGAGCGAGACGGGGGACTCGAACTCGTGGATATCGTGGATCACCTCGTCGTCGAGCTCGGCGAAGAGCATCCTCCCGAACCGCTCGATGTGCCGCCCCCCCCGGTCCTCGTCCATGGAGAGGATCGCATCCACGATCTTGCCGACAACGGCGGTTCCGGGGCTTTTTCGCCGCCCGCTCTCGTAGTCGGAGATGACCGAGGGGGAGACCTCTAGCCGCTCGGCGAGCTCGGTCTGCGGGATCTCGAAGCTGAGCCGCCACTTCTTGAGGGCTCGGCCCGGTGAGTCCGAGAGCGTGATCTCGCCGGCCATCTTCTCAGCCAGCCGGTGCCGCATCCCGGACTTCATGCCGATCAGGTCGGCCCGTGAAATTAAATAATTAACGAATGAAAATTCGACATTTCACGAAGATCGGGCCGGTGCCGGGCCGGGCTCACGGTCGCCGACGGTTCACCGGTGCCGCCTCCCGAGGATGGGGACGCGCTCGTTCGACCCGGGGGGCATCTCCCTGGACACGTTGCACGGAGCCCACACCGGAAGTCTCCGCCGTAGTCCCTCCGGCCCCGTTCACAATCCATAAATAACCAGCATCTCAATAATGGTACCTGTGACGATCGAGGCTGCGGACCTGGCGTGCCTGAAGGCGATCGCGCTGCTCGGAGGATGCCGTGGGCCGGTCCACGTCTCGTCCCAGTCGCTCGCAGGCCACCTGGGAACGAGCCCGCAGACGGCGGCGCGCCGTCTCCAGTCGCTGGAATCGGCCCTCCTCGTCACGCGCTCGGTCAGGCCGGCCGGGCAGTTCGTCTCCGTCACCCGGGCCGGGGAGGAGGCCCTCCACCGCGAGTACTCCGACTATTGCCGTATCTTCGGCCGCGAGTCGGGCGGATTTGTGATGACCGGCCAGGTGGTGAGCGGGGTCGGGGAGGGGCGGTACTACATGAGCCTGCCCTTGTACCGGGAGCAGTTCGCGTCCGTGCTCGGCGAGGATCCGTACCCGGGGACGCTGAACCTCCGGCTCGACGGCGCGAGCGTCCCCGTGCGGAAACGGCTCGACGCCCTCGACTGGGTCTCCATCCACGGCTTCGTCGCGGAGGACCGGACCTTCGGGGACGCGAGGGCCATCCCATGCCGAATCGGCCGGATCCGGTGCGCGATCGTCGTTCCCGGACGGACCCACTATCCCGAGGACGTGGTCGAGGTGATCGCCGGGATCCCGCTCCGCGAGACCCTCGGTCTCGCCGATCAGGACCGGGTCACGGTCGAGGTACCAGAAGAGCGAGAGGATTCGATATGATCGAAGATGCACTTGCCGCGCTGCGGGATGGGCGGTTCATCCTGCTATACGATTTTGACAACCGCGAGGGAGAGACCGACTTCGCCATCCGCGCCGACGCGGTGACGCCGGCGCATATCCGGCAGATGCGAAAAGACGGCGGCGGGCTGATCTGCTGTGCCGTCGCACACGAGGCGGCAGAGCGGATCGGGCTTCCATTCGCCCATTCCGTGCTAGAGACGGCAGGCGTCGGCGTCCGCGACCACGTGATCCCGTACGACCGGTTGAACCGGTCATCGTTCTCGCTCTGGGTCAATCACGCCTCGACCTTCACGGGGATCACAGACAACGACCGGGCGACCACGATCAACGAGATTGCCGACCATGTCCGGCGCGCCCTGGCAGGCGAAAGGACGCAGTTCTTCGACGAGTTCCGGCTCCCGGGACACGTGGCCCTGCTCCGCGGGTCGGACGGTCTCCTCGCGCGCCGGTGCGGCCAGACCGAGCTCTCGCTCGCCCTAGCTGGCATGGGAGGGATCACGCCCGCGATCGTGGTCTGCGAGATGCTCGACGACGAGACCGGGCAGGCGCTCAGAAAAGAGGATGCCCGGGCCTACGGCGAGGCCCACGGGATCCCGTTCCTCGAGGGGCGCGAGGTCGCGGCCCGCTGGCCCGGAACCGTCACGGGTGTCGCGGCACCGGCCGCCCGGTAACCGACCGGCGGGTCCCGGGGTCGCACGGACCCCCCTCTCCTCTCCCGTTCCCCTCTCTGCAGTGTCTCACATCTGCCCGGCCCCCGTCGACGCTAGCCGTTCCGTCACCTCCGGGGGCACCTGTCCAGATACGCCGACGGCGCTGACCGTCGTGGTGCCTGCGGCAAGGTTCGCCCGGTGCCGCCAGCAGGGCGCGATCCCGACGGTCCCCGGTCCGTCGCACACCTGATGACCGATACCGCCCGACGAGCCTCCGGGCGGTTCGCAGGGCCCCTGTCCGCCCGGCACGGTGAACAGGGAGGGGACCATCAGCCGGTGTCCAGGATGATCGAACGCCCGTTCAGGGAGATCAGGTCCCGCATCGTGCCGGCAAGGACGATACGGCGGTGGATTGGTCCCGGCCGAACCATCGCCAGCGGAGGGGACCGATGGGAACGCATGGAGGCTGGGGTGTGCGCGATATGCACACGAGGCGAAGGAAACGGTCTCGAGATCAGAGTGAATAAATACGGGACGGTCCCAAGGTGCCACGGACCAGGATACGAAGGGAGTTTCGTCAGCCATGCGGGAACAAGAGTCGAGATCCAGGGCAGCTCCCGCGCTCCGCGCGGGCCCCGGCGGCGACGCCGAGATCGACTACCTCGTCGGCCTTCTCACGGGCGGCGAGGTGGGAGACCGCTGGAAGGCGGCGCAGGCGCTCGGGCGGATCCGGGACCCGGCGGGGCTTGAAGCCCTGGTCGGCGCGCTCCGCGACGAGGACCGGCACGTCCAGACCAGGGCGATCTGGGCCCTCGGTTCGATCGGCGACCCCCGGGCACTTCCCCACCTGCGCCGCCGCTACGGGGAGGTCGACGAGTTCCAGCAGGGCCTGATCCGGGAAGCCCAGGACCGCATCCGGGAGAGGATGTACCGACCCGAGTGAGCCTCCCGGCTCAGAGGGCGTAGGTCGCGTACGCGAGACCGATCCCGACCATCGCGACGCCGCAGGCGGCCAGGAGCGCGCGGTATCCCCGGTCCGTGAGGAGTGAGGCGCCGCGCGAGATTCCGATACCCACGAAGAGGAGCCACCCGAGATCTGCGGCCCCGTGACCGGCCAGGTAGAGGGCTGCATCCCCCGGGCCCGATGCCAGGGCCGGTACCAGCAGCGCGCCACCGAGGGTGGCCCACCAGATCCAGAAGTAGGGGTTCGCGACCGTGGTGAGCGCGCCCGCGAAGACGGGGCCGGCCCCCGTTCCCCCTCCCGGGGACGAGAGTGAGGCGCTGCGGGCACCGCCGAGCGTGAGCAGGCCGAACCCGACCAGTGCGACCCCGCCGAGGAGGGCGATCGCGGCCTGGTGCGCGATGACGAGGGGCGCGAGCCCGACGAAGAGCGCGACCACGAGGACGCTCTCGACCAGTAAGTGGCCGATCGCGACCCGCCCGCCGACGAACGGCCCGTGACGGCCGGCACCCGAAATCGTCGCGAGCAGGGTCGGGCCCGGCGCGAGGGCTCCCGAGAGGCCGATACCGAACCCGAGCAGAAGGGACTCGAGGAGCGCCATGAGGTGCGTTTGATATTCTCAGGGCCACCATGAAAACCTGTTGTCCCCGAGACCCCCCGCGGGCGGGGGGGAGTGCGCCTCTCTCCCGCCGGTCACGATCGTCCTCGACCCGGGCGTCGCTGCCTGGCTCCTCCGGCGGGAGCTGCGCCGGGTCGCGGAGGCGCTCGGGACCCCTCCCCTCGGCCCGGCCGTCCCGATCGCGGGGCCGGTCCGGCTCCGGGAAGACGCCGGGCTTGCCGCCGTCCGGCACGCCCTGTCCCAGGTCGTTCCCCGCGTCCCCTACCTCTCGTACGAAATCGACGGATTCGGAGCCCGTCCACGGGGGGCCGGCGGCACCGTGGGGATACGGGTCCGTCCTTCTCCCCTCCTCGCATCCGCCTCCAGGGCGATCGGCGCCGCCCTCGAGGCCCTGGCCGTCCCGGGGGACCCCCCGGACGAAGAGGTCCTGATACCGGCGGCCCGTCTTCCCGACTCCCGGCAATACCGCTCTGCCCGCCGGATCCTGGGGATCGCGGGCCTCCCCTGGTACCGCCGGCTCGTCACGCTGTTCTCACCTGAAGAGCCCGGCGGAACCGTTCCCGCGCCGGGACGGTTGCTCGACGCGCTCCGCCTCCTCATCCTGGTCGGTGACCGGCCGGTCGCAGGCTTCGATCTCGTCTCTCGCCGCTGGATCGCCAGGCCTCTCCTCGCCGACCGGGGGCTCAGGGCCGCCTCGCTCAGGGCCTACCGTCACGCCCGCGGGTTGGAGCTCGATAGCCACCCCCCAGGAGACCGGACGCCCGGCGAAACCTGGTTCCTCGCTGACCTGCACCTCGGGCACCCCGGGATCGCGCTCCACTGCGCCCGACCGTTCCTCGCCGCCGATGTCGCGGAGATGGACCGGGTCCTCGTGGAGAACTGGCGCCGGACGGTCGGCCCGAACGACCGGGCATACCTGGTGGGCGACCTGTGCGCTCCGCCCGACCCCTCCTCGTTCCTGGCCGCAGCGGGCCGGCTCACCGGGCGCCTGGCGATCGTCCGCGGCAACCACGACCCCGATCTTCCCGGTCTCGCCCGGTCCATCGCCTTCACCGCCGGGGGTCACCGGTTCCTCGCAGTCCATGACCCCACCGACGCCCCCCCCGGGTTCGACGGATGGGTGATACACGGCCACCTGCACGATTCTGACCTCCGGCGACATCCCTTCTTCGACCCCGTGGCCCGGCGGGTCAACGTATCCGCCGAGACCGCCGGGTACCGCCCGGTGCCGCTCTCGCTCGTCGAACGCCTGATCCGGGAGGGGGCGGACCCGGTCCCCCTCCGGGCAGGCATGGACCAGGGGTACGGCGGGACGCCCGGCCGGAAAGGGTGACCGCCGCTCTGGCGAACCCCTCCCGCACCGGTTCCCCCCGCCGGCCCCGCTCCCGGCAGGCGATTGGTGGCTTCCCGTCCGGGTATCCGCACCCACACCCCGATGCCTATCCGGCTATTTGATCAATGGGGACACGATACATTGTTTATTATAGGGTCGGGCCCCACAGGTAGCAGCAGTTTTTCAGCTGTTGGAAAAGAACCATGTATAACTCGAATTTTGGCGGCAGGTCGGCCCGCCCCCCCCGTGAGATGACCCAGGTCATCTGTTCCGACTGTGGAAAGGAGTGCGAAGTCCCGTTCAAGCCCACCGAGGGACGTCCTGTGTACTGCCAGGAATGCCTTCCGAAGCACCGGCGACCCCGGTTCTGATCGACTTCTCTCCGACCCTTTTTCGCCCGAACACCGGGCCCCTCGCTTCGCAAACAGCCCCGTTCTCTGGGGGCATGGCCGTCCCGCACGCATGACCGGGGGGCGGATCCACAGGGTTTAAATACACGACATGATGTTTTCTACACATGGCATGTTTCTCGATGAGGGCGACCCTGCTCGCCCTCGGACTCATCCTCGCCCTCGTCGCCCCCTGCTGGGCGGCGACCTCCGTCGGCGTGTCGACCGGCACCTTCGTGGTGCACTGCCCTGTCGAGGGCGCGAGCGTCTGGTTCGACAAGGACTACAAGGGACAGATCGCGAACGGAGTGCTGGTCGTGCCCGTGTTCATCACCGCGACACCGTACCAGACCTTCCGGGTCGAGGCAGACGGGTTCGACCCGTTCCTCGGGATGATCGTCGAGTACCCGCCGAGCGGCGGAACGGTCCATCTCCAGGCAATCCTGACACCGTCGCCCGTGGGCGGTGGCACCGGGACGATCCAGTTCACTGCGAACGTCGACGGAGCCTCCGTCTTCCTCGACGGGGACTACAGGGGCGAGATCCAGAACGGCCAGCTCCTGGTGACCGTCTACTCGACCGGCACGCCGTACCGCAACTACACGCTTCTCGCCCCTGACTTCAGGCCCGCGGTCGGCCCGGTCCCGCGCATGCCGCTGGCGGGTGAGAACATCGAGATCGCAGTCAACCTGACGCCGCGCGAGGCGCCGACCGCGATCGGCGGCGACCGGGGCGTCTTCCTGGTGCTCTGCCCGGTCGACGGCGCCGAGGTCTGGTTCGACGACGACCACAAGGGCGTGATCGAGAACGGCGAACTCGCCGTCCCGGTGTACGTGACGGGGACCCCCTACAAGACCATCCGCGTGAACGCCACCGGGATGAGTCCCTACTCGGCACCGATCATGCAGTACCCGGCCCGGGACCAGGTCGTGACCCTCAACGTCGTCCTCGAACCGGTCCCGGCAACAACGGAGCCGGTCGTTATCGGCGGCGATATCGGGTACTTCCTGGTCCGTTCGAACGCCGAGGGCGGGCAGGTATCGTTCGACGGCGACGTCAAGGGCAACATCACGGACGGCGTGCTGAACGTCTCGGTCTACGTGACCGGCACCCCGTACCGCACCTGGTCGGTCAGCAAGGACGGCTTTGCGCCGTTCAACGGGACGATCATCGTCTACCCGGCGAAGGGCGAGACCATCGATCTCCAGGCCGTCCTGAGCGTGCTGACGATGTCCGGGACCCCGGCGGCGAACGCGACGGCCACTGGACTCGAGACCACGACGACGCATGCAGCGAACGAGACCACGGCGGCACCGACCACGACCCAGTCCCCGCTCTCTCTCCTCCCGGCAGCCGGCGCGTTCCTCGTTCTGACGGGGCTCGGGCTCGCCGGCCGTCGGCGCTGATCTCTCCCTCTTTTCGAGTGCATACATTCGTGCAGGGGGCGGATCCCCGGGTGATCCCCGCCGGCGCGAGCATCTCCTGGAGAGGATTCCCGGGTTCCTTTGTGCGGGCAGGGTCGAGCCCGGAGCGCAGACACGTCGAGCCACGCGCATGTGAGAGACCCTATGTTTAAGAGACCCGACCGACGACGTATACGAAATGACAGATCAGCCCAGACCGAAGGCGGGCCGGAACCAGTCCATCAAGCGGAAGAGCCCGCCGAAACCGGCCGAAGAGCCGGGAACGGCCCTCTGGAAGAAGGTGCTCTACGTCACGGTCGGCATCCTCTTCGTGGTCCTGATGGTCGTCTCCTCGATGGGGACGAGCTGGCTCAATATCTTCCAGACGGTCCAGCCCGGGGCCGTCGTCCTGACCGACGTCACCATCCGCGACGACCTGAACCGGCCGGTCCTGACCACGAGCGAGACCATCTACTCGAGCGCCCTCGAGGAGAACCGGACGGTCTTCCTGGTCTCGCCGCTCGTGGTCGACGCGGGGGAGGGCTCCAGCGGGTCGGGCCGGTCCCTGCCGATACTCGCCCCGCAGAGCGGGGCCAACTACACGCTCTTCGCCCAGGAGTACAGCGCCATCGCGACGGGGGTGGTAGGACTGCACACCGGCGGAACGGCGACGGTCCGCCTCGATGGGAACGTGACCGACGAGCGGTTCTATTCCGTCGAGGAGTTCGAGCAGCTCGGCGGAGACTTCGCGAACGCCACCATCGGTACCGAGCTGGTGCTCGCCTTCATCGAGAACCCGGAGGCACTCTATGACAACACCACGGCCCCGTCGTACGCGGTCAGGACGACCCACGTCGTGAACCGTTCAACGGACTCGGTCACGCTCAGGTTCAGCCACGCGACGGCCGACCTGACCGTCTCGAACGTCCGGTCTGGATAACCCTTTTTTTTCCGGGCCGGTCCCGTTCGATGGGGCTGCGGCCCCCCTTGGGGCGTACCGTGAAAGTCATCGTCATCTACCCATCCGGTTCCCGGGCCGCCCGGTTGCTCGGTGAACGGATCCGCGACGCGTGCGATGCTGACCTGGTCGTGGTGCGGCAGATCCGCCGTCCGCACCCCGGGCTGGCCCTCTACCTGCTGGGGGGCATCCGCGCGCTCTGCAGCGGAGCCGGGCTGATCGAGCCCGGGTCGATCGACGTCTCGTCGTACCACCGGATCGTGATCTGCACGCCCGGCCGGGTGGGCCGGCCGGTCAACGCGATGGAACGGGCGATCGGTGCGCTCGCGGGATGCGAGGGGAAGGGCGCGGTCGTCTGTGCCATCTCCGGGTCTCCCCCCGACAGGACCCTCGCGGCGCTCGAAGCCGCCCTCGCCGAGCGGGGGGTCCGGGCGATCGGCGGGTTCGCGTTCACGCCCCGGGACCTCGGCGATCCGCGACGGATCGACGCGCTGCTCTCCCGCATCACAGGGCGGGACGGCGGGGAGGCCGAGGGCGCAGGCTGACCCCCGCTACTCCCCGCTCCATCCAGGGGTGATCAGGGCGCCCTCGAAGAAGTTTCCGACCCGATCCGCGTACTCGCCGGCGTGCGCGGCGAACGCACCCGTGTGGCCCGCGTCCTCCACGATCCAGACCTCGGCGCGCGGCCCGGCGGTCTCTGCGAACCGCGTGTTGTAGTCGACCTCGGAGGGTTTTCTGGCCGAAACGATCAGGAGGAGGGGGACATCGGGCGCTTCCGCGAGCGACTCGAGGATCGGGACCGGGGGCTCATCCCCGGTGAAGACCCCGGTCGCGGCGAACATCACCCGGGGCATCCAGCTCTGGACGATCCCCTCCCGGCCCGGCAGGGCGAGGAAATCCCCGATCGACCGGTAGGTCGCACCCTCGCTCGCGACCGCCCCGAGGGACGGTGTCGCGTTGAGCGCGCCGAGCAGGATCTCGCCGCCGAGCGAGAGGCCGAGACCCCCGATCGCACGGACCCCGGGCTGCTGCTGCAGGAACGCGGCGGCAGCCCGGACGTCCCGCGTCCCCTCCCACCCGTAGGCGTTGCCGTGCCCGCCGCTCTCGCCGTGGCCCCGGAGGTCCGGCGCGATCACCCCGTAGCCGCGCGCGGCCAGCATCTGCGCGTGGGCGCGGACGCCCTCCCGCGAGTCCGTGGCCCCGTGGAGGAGAATGATCGCGGCCCCGTTCGAGGTGGGGGCGTACCAGGCCTCGAGTGCCACGCCATCCTCGGCAGCGAGGGTCACATTCCCGAATCCCGGGGGTGGGGTTCCGACCTCGGCGGGGTGCCGGATCGATGCCCAGGCGGCGAACCCGATCGGCACGCCAAGGTAGACGACGGCCAGGAGCGCGACGATCCCCAGCGTGAGAAGCCTGAGGGCCCGGGGTACGCCGGCCCTGCGCCCACTCCGCCCCCCCCGGCTCCCGGCGGAAGGCGTCACGCGTCCCCCTCCCCCGGTGAGGGGCTCCACCAGGCCCCGTCCTGCGCGCGCCCGGCCGGATGGTCGGGGGGGACCTCGTCCTCCGGGATGCGGCCTGCCCGCCCTTCGCCTGCAGGAGCCCGCATGACGATGTCGAACGGCAGCAGGGACGCGGTCGGGACCTGTACACTCGTTTCTGGGGACGTGTCCATGCGTAATCCTGAAGTCCTCTCTCCGCTTCAAGCAATCGGATTCGTTTCTGCGGGAGACCCGGCCGTTCCCGGTGGAGCCGGGATCCCGATCCGGCTGCCGAACAAGATCGAGGCGGCGGACGGCTGAATGTCTCCATGACGGGCCGTCCTTCGTCGGGCCCCATGCCGCCGTCTCTCTATCTGCGAGCCGTGCTCCACCGGGGCGGGGGTTCTCTCCTCGATCCTGCCCCCCCTGGCGCGTCGTCGCCCGCCGGGTTGCGAGACGGGGCCCGGGGATTCAGAGCTCACCGTCATCGCCCGGGGGGAGATTGCCTGTCCCCTTCCGGCCGACAACGGGGTGTCCCGGAGAAACCTCCCGGCGGGGGGAGCCAGACCGGTTCTCACGCGTTCCCCTCTCACGAGGGGACGCGTTCGCGGCTCCAGCCGCTCCCGTTCCCGGCGGCGAACCATGGGAGAGGATCACCGACGACGAGCAGCGGCGACCCACCGCTCTCCGGGCGAAGGGGCAGGAGAGACCCGGTCCCGAGCAGCTCCGAGCCCGGAGACCGCGACCCGGACGACCGTTTCGATCACGAACGCACCTCCGGGTAGACCGCGGAGAGGGTGCTGGCCCGCCGGCCGTTCAACTCCCGGGGTACAAACGCAGGGAGGAGAGTGCGGGGGGCCGATAGCGGGCGGTTACCGGCGGACTTCCGATTGCAGCGTCACAATCCCTGGCGCGTCTCCAGCCGCTCCGCGAACGAGGACGTCTCGTCGGCCACCTGCAGGAGCCTGAGCCACATGTTCAGGGCTGCGCGGAGCGAGGGGATGTCGGGCGCGGTGACCGCGAGCTCGATGGTCGTCTCGTCGATGAGCCGGAGCGCGGCCCTCGAACGCATCCCCTCCTCGCCGGCGAGCTCGGGGGCGAGGGCGGCGAGGATCTGTGCCGCCCGGGGAGTCGCGCACGAGAAGGAGGCGCGGTGGCACTCAGGGTCCGGCGGCACCGTCCACCCCGACGGACCGGAGCCGGAGCCGGTACTGGAGCCGCTGGGGGCCGTCGAACCCGAGGTCCCACCCGTCGTCGAGCCGCTTCGCCGGCAGCGCCGGCCTGAGGAGGTCCCTCACGCCGTCGGACGCGAAGAGCCCGCGCGAGATCGGTCCCTCGCGCACGCGTTCCTCGTGGGCTGTCACCCGAAACGTCGCCAGCGGCTTTTCGTCGACGACGAGGTTGAACGACGGGCCGCCGGGCCCGACCGAGAAGAGAACGATCGTCGGGTCCATCCTGACGAGGTCACGCATCCCTGTCCCCCCCCGCGCCAGGTAACGTCCCCCGAGGGCGAAAGCGAGCCCGCGGGCCAGCGCCCGGAGACCGGGCGCCGCCTTGCGCGAGGTCGAGACCAGGGTCATTGAGCCTTGAGCTCTTTTATACCGGCCCCGCGCTCCTTGAAGAGAATCCGGTGGCCGCAGAAGGGGCATCGGACGTTGACATCGATCTCGACCCTCTGCTTGCACCGCGCGCACTTGTAGCTGGCGGCCATGGCGAGGTCAGACCCCCTTGTGCATCCTCTCGATCGTTCTGACCGCGACGGCCTGGACCGGTGTCTGCGGAACATACGCGCCGCCCGCGAACGTGAACCCGCACTTGCGGCAGCTCCAGATGCCGGTGCCTCGCCGCCGGACGGCGACCGTGTCGCAGCGCTCACAACGGTGGAGACTCCGCGAGACCTTCTCCATCTCGTTGACGCGCTTCCTGATGAACCGCCCGTACCGCGGCCCGAAGCGGCCGGCGCTGCCGGTGACCTTCCCTTTTGCCCTGTGCTTCTTCGAACGTGCCATGGTCCTCTGCCTCGGAATGCAGTCTCTATATATCGGCGCCCGTGGCTAATATATCTGCTTGATCTTTTTTACCTCGGCCTCGCCCTTGCCGAGGCGGTTCACGAGCGAGTAGAAGTCGTCCTGGATCCCTGCGGGGATCCGGACCACGCAGATCCAGGAGCCGTCTTTCTGCCACTCCTCCTGCTCGATCGTCGCGGCGGACGCGATCCCGGCGTACGCCCGCGCCGCGTTCTCGGGAGGGAACCTGACGGCGAGGCGGAGCTCCTCGAACCGGATCGGAAGGAGGGGCCTGAGCGCCTTCACCGCGTCCCGCACGAGCTCGTCCAGGTGCCGGAACGGGTCGATGTTGACCCTCGCCTCCTCCATCGCCATCTCGATCCGCTGGGGTGGGTGCGGCAGTCCCGTCTGGGGATTGACCGCGTTCCTGGCGATGAACGCGATCACCTGGCGGCGCTTCTCCGCCATCATCTGGCGCCGCTGTTCGGCCGTGAGGTGGATCTCACCCTTCTTGATGATCTGCGGCGCGACCTCCTCGAATATCGTGGTCTGGAAGACCTTCCGGAGTGCCTCGTCGGGCGACCGCTCGGCCCTCGAGGCGTTCTCGAAGACGTAGAGGGACGCGACCACGTCCTCGAGCTCGACCCCCTCCACTCCGCGCCGGTACCGGTCAGCGGCCTCTGGATCGACCAGGAGTTCGAACCGCTCGCCGTGGCTCTCGAGCCGCGCGACCACGGCCCGGTCGAGGGGGATCATCGGGCCTCCTCAACCCTTCAACTGCTCGACCCGCTCGACGTACCCGGCGACCTCTTCGCGGGTCATCTTGCGGAACGGCGGCTCCGTGTCCTGGACCACGCCGATCTCCACCATGTTGACGTCGAACTTGCCCTCGGTGGCCGCGTGGAGCGCCTCGAGCCCGAGCACGATCGCCTCCTCGATCGTCATGTCCTCGCGGTACTTCTCCTCGAAGATCTTCATGACGGCATTCCGGCCGATCCCGATCCCGGTTGCCTTGTACTCGAGGAGGGTTCCCGAGGGGTCGGTCTCGAAGAGCCGGAACTGGCCCTCCGAGAGGCCCGCGATCAGCAGGGCCGTCCCGTACGGGCGGGCGCCCCCGAACTGGGTGTAGGTCTGCATGTGGTCGCAGAGCCGTTTTGCCAGCATCTCGACGTCCATCTCCTCGTCGTACGAGACCCGGTTGATCTGCGTCTCGACCCGCGCCCGGTCAACGAGCGAGCGGGCGTCGCCGACGAGCCCCGACGAGGCGACCCCCACGTGGTCGTCGATCCGGAAGATCTTCTCGATCGAGGACGGTTCCAGGAGCTTCGAGGCGACGCGCTTGTCCACGAGAAGAACGATCCCGTCTTTCCCCTTGATCCCGACGGCCGTCGTGCCTCGCTTCACTGCCTCGCGGGCGTACTCGACCTGGTAGAGCCGGCCGTCGGGCGAGAAGACCGTGATCGCCCGGTCGTATCCCATCTGGTACTGTGGCTGCATCGTCACTCCTCAAAGTCAATAGTTCCGAAGTATACTACTCGCTCTCCTTTATAATCATGCACGATGACATCGGACCGTGATGCGCCGATCCGGAACCGCTGCCGCACCGTCCCGCCGTCCGCGTCCTCACCCACGAGAACCGGTTCCGGGGGCGCGACCATGCGGTCCCGCAGGCTACGGATCGTGCCGGAGACGGCCCGCGGGTGGATCGCGATCGCGCACCCGTCGATCGCGGTGATCGTGGCGAGCGCGGCGATCAGCCGCTCCTCCTCGCCCCGCCGGCAGCGGACGATCACGTGTCCCCTCTCGACCGCGACAACCGCCTGGTCGATGGCCGGGGCCCCGCCGTCTCCGAAAAGGGCGGTCACGGCCTCGGCGATCGCGAGGTAGAGGGTCTTGCCGTCCGGCACCCGGTACGACGGCGCGATCCGGGCCAGCACGTACCGCCAGTCGGGCCGGAGGGTCGGAGGGCGGGGCTTCATTCGACCTCCCGGACCGGGCCGCCGGGGGCGAGCAGCCCCTCGACGGCCCCGAGGGCTCTCTCGACGCTCTCTGCGTCCAGGCCGAAGAGCTGGCAGAGGGCTCTCACAGCCCGGGGGGCGCGGAGGTCTAGGCAGGACGAGGCGCCGGAACCGAGGACGAGAGGGAAGCCGTACCGCGCGTGGAGCTCGACCACGTCCGCGTAACGGGAGATCGCGACCTGGCGCCGTCCCCCCCGCTCCCGGACGAGCGGCTCGAGCAGGAGCTCTACCGCCGTACCCCGCTCTGCCGCCGTTCGCGCGGCGACGTGGTCGAAGGCGTTCTTCCGGCAGCGGTGTACCCCGCAGAGCGCGTGGACCCCGGGCAGGCCTGCCGCCGCCCGGTTGAAACCGGGATCGCCGAGCCGGACCGTGACGAAGGCACCCTCCGGCGCCCGCCGGATCTCGGCCATGGCCCGGTTCGGCGAGGCGGCCCGGACCGTGACCCCGGGGATCACCCGGACCCGGCCGACCGTCCCGGCCGTGCCGCCGACCGAGACGATGGCCCCGTAGCCGAGCGCGCCGGCCTCGAGCGCCATCCGCTCGACCGAGGTGTCGCCGCCGGCGAGCGTGCGAACGTCGGTCCGCATGAAAAAAGGGTTACTTGCCGCGGTTCGCGTGCGAACGGATCGAGGGGCGGGTCTTCTCGGTCCCGCGACCCCTGCGGCGCATCCCGCGGCCCTTGCGCCCGGCGGAGGTCTTACCCCGCTCGGCCCGGCCCCTGTGGACCGGATCCCCTATCCAGGCGAGACTGGGGTCCGCGAGGACGGCAGGGTGGTGCCCGTCGACCAGGATCACCTCGAACCACTTCTGCCGCCCGTCCTGGCCGACCCAGTAGGAGTTGAGGACTTCCATGTTCGGGTACCGGCGCGAGGCGCGCTCCTCGGCGATCCGCTGGAGCGACTTGCCCGGCGTCAGCCGGCGCATGCCCATGTTCGCCGTCCGCCGACCGCGGATGTACCGCGCTTTCCGCCGTCCGCCGCGCCGGACCTTGGCCCGGACCACGATCACGCCCTGCTTGGCCTTGTACCCGAGCGAGCGGGCGCGGTCGAGCCGCGTCGGACGTTCGACGCGGACCACGGCTCCCTCGCGGCGCCACTGCTGCATGCGGTCCCAGAGGAGGGCCGAGACGCCGGTCTCCTCCGGCTTCTTCCAGGCCTCCCGGATATAACTGTAGATCGATCTCGACATTGCGATCACTCCAGGTTCAGCGGACGAGCCGCCACATTCCTGCACGGGACGGATCCCGGGTGCCGTATAACGTCTGCCGCCGGCGTCTTAAGCCTGCCCCTCGGCGTCCACCTTCACCTTCTCGACGACCCGGACGTCGCCGATCCGGGTGACCGGGTACTGTCCCCCCTCGTCTTTCTCGGCCGACTTGACCATGTCCCAGATCGTGAGGAGGGCGACGGAGACCCCGACCAGGGCTTCCATCTCGACCCCGGTCCTGCCGGTGGTGACGACCTCGACCCGGGCCTCGATCCGGTCGTCGAGCTCCTCGAACCCGACCCGCACCGCGCCGACCGGGATCGGGTGGCACATGGGGATGATCCGCGCGGTCTCCTTGACCGCGAGGATGGCGGCGACCCGCGCGGTCGCGAGGACGTTCCCCTTGACGACCGTCCCATCCGCGATCGCGGCGAGGGTCGTGGGCCGGAGTTGGATCCATCCGGCCGCCGTCGCGCGCCTCGCCGTCTCACCCTTCGCCGAGATGTCTACCATCCTGACCGCGTCTCCCTCGATGTGCGTGAACTCGGGCATCGTATCACCTTCCAGAGACTACGCGGGGGATCCGGGTAAGCATGTCGGATGCGCAGAGGCCCGCGGACCGCCCTGCCGCCGCGAGCTCGCCCGCCCGGCCGTTCGCGAACGCCCCAGCGACCGCCGCCTGGAACGGCGGGAGCCGGCAGAGGAGGGCCCCGACCACGCCGGCGAGCACGTCCCCGGTCCCGCCGACCGTCATCGCGGGGGTGCCCGTCCTGTTGAAGCGGACCCTCGTCCCGTCCGAGATCACGTCGACCGGACCCTTGAGGAGCACGGTCCTGTCCCGTGCCGCGGCCCGGACGGCACGTCCGCGAGCCCCGATCTCGGCGGGCGGCGGGGAGCCGAAGCCCCGCTCGAACTCGGCGGCGTGGGGGGTGTAGATCGTGACAGGGGCGACCGGGAGCGGGGCCCGGAGGGCGTCCGCGTCGAAGACCGCGGCCCTGCAGTGCGGTGCGAGAGCCACGGCAACCGGCCCGCCCCCCGGCCCGAGCCCGTTGCCGACCACGACCGAGTCGGCCCGTCCGGCCTCGGCGGCGAGCAGCTCCAGGTGGGAGTCGCCGACGACCCCCCCGTCGAGGGGGAGCGTGATCACATCGGGGTACGGAAGCGGCGCCGGGGTCGCGACCAGCACCAGGTCGGCTCCCGCCCTGAGCGCGGCGAGGCCGGCCAGGTACGGCGCCCCCTGGTACGGCCCGCCACCGACGACCAGCACGCGCCCGCCGTCCCCCTTGTGTGCGGTCGCGTTCCGGGGGGAGAGGGCGAGCAGGTCGCCCGGCCCGGTGAAGACCTCGGCCTCGAGGGGGATGCCGATCGGCGCGACCACCGCGCCCGGGTTCTTCGGCCGGTGAAACGCCAGAATCCTGTCCGCCCGGCACCCCGGGGTGGGGACGTCCGCGGCCAGTACCCGCGCCGGGGAGGCGTTCACACGGGCGACGAGGGAGGCGATCGGCTCTCGGAGCGGCGGGGCGGCCCCGATCCCGAGCAGGGCGTCGATGGCGAGGTCGGCTCCCTCGAAGACGCCATCGAGCGCTGACAGGTCTCCGGGGCATGTAACCCGGTGGACCGGCACGGCCGTCCGGGAGACCAGGTCTGCCTGCGAGGCCGTCTCCGGCGTCGTCGATCCGTCCGGTGCGACCACCTCCACATCCACCGACCCCGCGAGGTGCCGGGCCGCGACCAGCCCGTCCCCGCCGTTGTTGCCCCGGCCGGCCAGCACGAGCACCCGGGCCGGCGCCTCGTCGAGCGCGGCCCGGGCCAGCGCCGCTCCGGCCGCCTCCATCATCTGGAGCGACGAGAGCCCGAACGCGATCGCGTTCGCGTCGACGGCCCGCATCCGGGCTGGATCGATCAGGCCGCTCTCGGCGAATTCCGCAAGGTCGATCATCCGCATGAGTCACCCTTATCCAGTAACAGGGCGTTACAGATACTTCAGTATGGGCTTTTCCGGGGAGGTGCGGGAGGCGGCCGGGACGATCCGGGACGCCGGGACGGTCTCGGTCATCTCCCACATCGACGCGGACGGGATATCGAGCGAGGCGATCCTCAGGACCGCGATCGCCCGGGCCGGGATCCCGGTCAGCTCGCGGTTCGTCCGGCAGCTCGAGCCGCTCACCATGACGGCCGTGCCGGACGACGACTCCCTCAAGGTCTTCGTCGACCTCGGGGCCGGCCAGCAGAACCTCCTCGAGGAACGGGGCCTGGGCGAGGACGAGGTCCTGATCCTCGACCACCACGTGGCCCAGCCCTGCGGGGTGGAGTACCACCAGGTGAACGGCGTCCCGCACGGACACACGAGGCTCTCGGCCGCTGGCGTCGCGTACTTCGTCGCGAGGGAGCTCGACCCCGTGAACCTCGACCTCGCCCAGATCGCCATCGTGGGTAATGTCGGGGACATGATGGCCCGCGAGACCCTCGGGCTGACCGGTCCGGCCGCCGAGATCGTCGCGGACGGGATCGAGCACGGCTCGGTCCGGCTCGTCCGCCGCGACCTGAACTGCTACGGGACCTCGACGCGGCCGGTCCACGTCTGCCTGTCCTACAACGACGACCCCAGGATCCCCGGGATCACGAACGATACCCGCGGCGCGCTCCGTTTCCTGGAGCGGCTCGGCGTCGCGCTGAAGACCGCCGGCGGGCGCTGGCGGGTCTGGGAGGAGCTCGATCCCGACGAGAAGCGGACCATCACCTCTGCCCTCGTGCAGCAGCTCCTCGCGAACGGCGAGAGCGTGGACCGGCTCTTCGCCGAGGCGTACCTCTTTCCCGGCGAGGCGGAGCGGTCCCCGCTCCGGAATGCCTCCGAGTTCGCAACGCTCCTCAACGCCTGCGGCCGGTGGGCGAAGCCCGGCATCGGGTCGTCGGTCTGCTGCGGCGACCGGGGAACCGCCTACTGCGAGGCGGAGTACGTGCTCAACAACCACCGCGCGATCATCCGGGAGCTCCTCCAGTTCATCCTGGACACCGGCGTGACCGAGCTATCTCACCTCCAGTACCTGCACGTCGGCGACCGCTACCCCGACACGATCGTCGGGATCGGGGCCGGGATGGCTCTCGGCAAGCTGAACTGGAGGAAGCCGATACTGGTGATGTGCACCCTGCCCGAGGACCCGGCGCTCACCAAGGTGAGCATGCGGACCAACGAGTGGTCCGTCCGTCGGGGGGTCGACCTCCAGGCCGTGCTGGCCGAGGCCACATCCGAGCTCGGTGGCGGGGGCGGGGGCCATCCGATCGCGGCGGGCGCGTTCATTCCCCACGATGCGGAGGAGGTGTTTGTCAGCCGTGTCAACGAACTGCTTCGCGACCAGCTCGCTTGAACGGGTCCGCACGATCGCGGACCTCCAGTTCGGGAGGGGCGCCGGTTCCGGCCTCTTTCCCGACGTGGTGACCTTCACCCGTTCTACCACCGGGAGGGTCAGGAACGTGCTTCTCGGCACCGAACGGCTCGCGACCGTGCGGGCGCAGGACGGGCGGCTCACCCTCGGCATCGCCGGGGCGCGGCGGCTCCACGCCGTCCTCGCGCCCCCTGCCTACCGGGCCGTGCTGCTCGACGAGGTCGAGGAGTTCGTGGCGTCAGGCAGGAACGCGATGGCCAAACACGTGCTGGCCGCCGACCCCGCGATCCGGGCCGGGGACGAGGTGCTCGTGGTCGCCTCGGGCGACCGGCTCGTGGCGACGGGCACGGCCGTTCTCTCGGGAGACGAGATGACGGCATGTATGTATGGGGTCGCGGTCAACGTTAGATCGGGAAGGGATGAGACGTGATGCCAGGAGGAATCAATCCCAAGCAGATGAAGGCGATGATGAAAAAGATGGGGATGGAGGTCGCCCCGATCGAGAACGTCGCCTCGATAGTGATCACCACCTCCGACGGCCGGTACATCTTCGGAGAGGCCGACGTCGTCGCGATGACCATGCAGGGGGTCACCACCTTCCAGATCTCGGGCGGCGAACCGCGGTTCGAGCCGGCAGTGCCGGAGATCCCGGACGAGGACGTCTCGCTCGTCGCCGACCAGGCCGGTGTCCCCCCGGACGCGGCGCGGGCCGCGCTCGAGGAAGCGGGAGGCGACATCGCCTCCGCGATCCTCGCGCTCGCAGACCGGGGGTGAGCCGGTGTTCGCGGCGGGCGACCGGGTCCTCCTGGCCGGCAACGGTCGCGAGTTCTTCGTCCGTGCCGGCGACGGCGTCCTCTCGACCGACCTCGGCATGATCGACCTGGCCGTGCTGGATGGCCTCGCCGAGGGGGCCGGGGTCGAGACCCACCTCGGAAAGCGCCTCACGGCCCGACGCCCGCGCCCGACCGACTTCTTTGCCCATGCCCGCCGCTCGGGAGCGCCGATGCACCCGAAGGAGATCGGGTCCGTGATCGCGAACACGGGCATGAACCGGCGGGACCGGGTCATGGACGCGGGCACGGGCTCGGGGATCGCGGCGATCTACTTCGGCTCGATCGCGGCATCGGTCGAGACCCGCGAGCGGCGGCCCGAATTCGCAGCGCTCGCGGAGAAGAACGTCCGCGACGCGGGTCTGGAGAACGTCACGGTGGTCGCCGGCGAGATGCTCGAGGCAGGGGGGACGTTCGACGTGGTCCACCTCGACATGGAGTGCCGGGACGAACACGTCGAGCATGCCCACGGGCTGCTCGTGCCGGGCGGGTACCTCGCCTGCTACACCCCGTTCATCGAGCAGTTCCAGGTCGTGCACGACACGGCCAGCCGGCTGTTCGGCGAAGTCCGGGCGATCGAGCTGATCGAGCGGGAGATGACCCGCTCCGCCCGCGGCACCCGCCCGTCGACCCGCGTCTGCCACACCGGGTACCTGACCTTCGCGAGGCGGTGAGATGCGGCACATCATCTCGGTGCGCGACATGGACCGGGCCGCCATCGACGCGCTCCTCGATGCCGCCTACGAGATCGAGGCGCGGCGCTACAACCCCCAGCGCCTCGCCGGAAAGATACTGGCCCTCCTCTTCTACGAGCCCTCGACCCGGACCAGGATGTCGTTCGAGTCGGCCATGGCCCGGCTCGGCGGGAGCTCGGTGACGATGGGCTCGGTCGAGGCCTCGTCCGTGGCGAAGGGCGAGACGCTGGCCGATACCATCCGCGTCGTCTCGGGGTACGTCGACGCGATCGTGCTCCGCCACCCGAAGGAGGGGGCCGCCCGCCTCGCCTCCGAGTTCTCCTCGGTCCCCGTGATCAACGCCGGTGACGGCGCCGGCCAGCACCCGAGCCAGACCCTGCTCGACCTCTACACGATCCGAAGGGCGATGCCGATCAACGGGGTGCGGGTCGGCCTGCTCGGCGACCTCCGGTACGGCCGGACCACGCACTCGCTCGCGCTGGCCCTCTCGCTCTACGGGGCCGAGATCGCGGCGGTCGCGCCGAAGGGTCTCGAGCTCCCGTCCGGGATCCTGCGGGAGCTCGCGGATCGGGGGACGTCGGTGACCGAGTACAGCGCGATCGAGGACGTGATCGCCGGCCTGGACGTCCTCTACGTGACCCGGATCCAGCGCGAGCGGTTCCCAGACACGGCGAGCTACCTGGACATCGCCTCGTCCTACCGGATCACGCCCGAACTGATCGGGCTCGCCCGGGACCACCTGATCGTGCTCCACCCGCTCCCGCGCGTGGACGAGATCGACCCCCGCGTCGACGCGATGCCGAACGCGAAGTACTTCGAGCAGGCCCACCACGGGATCCCGGTCAGGATGGCCATGCTCAGCGAGGTGCTGGCGTGACTGAGGACCGGGCACAGGGATTGCTGATCAGCCCGATCCGGGACGGGACCGTGATCGACCACATCTCGGCCGGCCAGGCACTGAACGTGCTCCGGATCCTCGGGATCACGGGGACGACCCCGGAGTCGGTCTCGGTCGCGACCAACGTGGCGTCGGGCCGGGTGGGCCGGAAGGATATCGTCAAGATCGAGAACCGCGAGCTCCGCAAGGAGGAGGTGGACCGGATCGCCCTGATCGCCCCGAACGCGACGATCAACATCATCCGCGAGTACACGGTGACCTCGAAGAAGGGCGTGGAGACGCCGGCCGAGGTGATCGGCGTGGTCCGCTGCCCGAACCCGGGCTGCATCTCGAACACCTCCGAGCCGGCCTGCTCCCGCTTCCTCGTGACCCCGAACGGCCTCCGGTGCCACTACTGCGACTGGCTCGTGACGAAAGAGATCGCCGAGCACATCCTCTGAGCAGACGCAGCTCCTCTGTACGGGAGTCCAACCTCTCCCCGGGAGGTGCGCGAGGAACGGGAGGGCATCCCCCCTCCCTTTCTATCGGTCCTGCGCCGTGGACGACGTCGCTCCGGCCGGGAGCCCATCACGACCACCGCGGCCCGGAGCCGGGGAGCGTTACGGCGGCCCCGGGACTCCCCGGGACGAACTTCTGGACCCGGGAGTTCGCGGTGTCTGCCACGAAGACGTCCCCGGCAGCGTCGACCGCGAGCTCGCTCGGGAAGTAGAACTGCTCATCGTCGGAGCCCGGGGAGCCCCATCTCGCGATGAACTCGCCGGTCGAGGTGAACCTCTTGACCCGGTGGTTCATCCGGTCGGCCACGTACACGTGCCCTGTACCGTCGACCGCAATACCCGCGGGATTCTAGAACTGCCCGTCGGCGCTCCCGTTCTCACCCCGCGCGGCGAGACCATCTCACCGTCCGGATTTACATCTCGATGCGCGGCCGGCCAGTCCTCCGCTGGCGACGTGCACGTATCCGACTCCGTCGACGGCGATCGCGTTCGGCGCGGCGACTTCCCACTTCGTCGCGAAGGGGTACTGCGTGCGGGGTGTCGCCGCCGCCGCGACGGCGGCCCCGACGGGGACGATCAGGGCGAGTGTGCACGCTCCGATGAAACGATACTTCATTTCAATTGCCTCTCTCCCGGTCGCGATACGAACAACGGTCCCAGGTCCACGACCACGGCCCGGGGCGCGGGGCTGCCCGGGATAGGTACGTCGCTGGCCAGCCATCGCCAGCCTGTCGCGCTCTTCGGAGTGGATGACGGCCGGTCGGGCGGGGTTGGCGGAGAGTGGGTCCCCATGGGTGCGGTACGGACGAAGGGGAGTGTCCAACGATAGAATATCCCCGGAACGCCACAGAGGGCGGAGGAGGCGCATCCCTATTGCCCCGCGTGTGACCAGGGACAGGGTTCGACGGCGGTGCCCCGCTCTTCAGGCTGGTTCTCCCGGTCGCTGTCACCACCCGTATATAGGCGCGGCGCCAGAGATCTCCACATGGAGAGGAAAGTGCCCTCGTTCGAGCTCGACGAACGCCTCCGCCGGTTCCGCGATCTCATGGACGCAACGGACCCGGACTGGGAGCTCGCCGCGATCCTCGGCAAGGTCGACCTCTACTATTTCACGGGCACGATGCAGGATGGCATGCTCCTCGTCCCCCGGGATGGCGACGCCTGCCTCTGGGTCCGGCGGAGCTACGAGCGCGCCATGGACGAGTCGCTCTTTCCCCAGATGCGCCGCATGCGGAGCTACCGGGATGCCGCAGCGGGCACAACGTCCATCCCGGAGACCGTCCACCTCGAGACCGAGCAGGTCCCGCTCGCGACCTATGGACGGCTCCAGAAGCACTTCGGGTTCCGCGATGCACGCCCCCTCGACCGGCAGGTCCTCCGGGCACGGGCGGTCAAGAGCAGGTACGAGCTCGACCTGATGGAACGGTCGGGTGAGATCCACCGCCGCGCGCTCGAGGAACGCGTGCCGGAGATCATGGAGGAAGGGATGACGGAGGCCGAGCTGACGAGCGGGCTCTACGCCCTGATGATGGAGGAGGGCCACCAGGGGATCGTGCGGTTCGGGATGTTCGAGTCAGAGGTCCTGCTCGGCCTGATCGGGTTCGGCGAGAGCTCCATCTACCCCACCTACCTCGACAGTCCCGGGGGCAACGCCGGCATGGCCCCGGCCATCCCGCTCCTCGGGAGCCGGACGCGCCGGCTCGGGAGGGGCGACCTGGTCTTCATCGACATCGGCTGCGGTTTTGCCGGGTACCACACGGACAAGACCATGACCTACGTCTTCGGCGGGGAGATGCCAGACGAAGCCGTGGCGGCTCACGAGCGGTGCGTGGCGATCCAGGACGAGATCTCCCGGTTGCTCGCGCCCGGCGCCGTCCCCTCTGCCATCTACGACCTGATAACGGCCGACCTCGATCCCGCCTTCCTCGAGAACTTCATGGGCTTCGGCAACCGGCGCGTCCAGTTCCTCGGTCACGGGATCGGACTCGAGATCGCCGAGGAACCGGTGATCGCGCGGGGCTTCAACGAGCCGCTCGAAGCGGGGATGACGATCGCGCTCGAGCCCAAGAAGGGGATCGCGCGGGTCGGGATGGTAGGGATCGAGAACACGTTCGTGGTCTCGCCGGGTGGCGGACGGAGCATCACCGGCTGGCATCCCGGGCTGATGAAGGTGGGCTGAACAACGACGCGACGCCCATACCGGGTCGACGTTTCCGCGTCGCCCTCCGCCGATATCACCCCGGCCCGCCCACCGTCAGGGCACGGCGGCTCGTGGGGGTGCCCGACGGGGGAGGTTACCGTCCTGCAACCCTCTCTTTCGAGAGAAAACCCTATACGCCGCGGGGAGGAGACGATGATATGGGTCAACCCCATCGGAGCCTGTCATGACCGATACGTATCAATCAGCCCATACCGGCCAACATCACCTCTGTCTCCTCGCCCTCGCAGCCCTCCTCATCCTCGTGGGCGGCTCGGCGGCAGGAGAGGTCGCGCAGGCTCCCGTCGCCCCGGTCGCCGACGCCGACCTGGCCGTCTTCGGCCGCGTCCTATCGACCGAGGGGCACTGGACCACCCCCGACCACCTGAAGATCGAGACCGCCGCCACCGTCGCGGTTCAGGAGGTGCTGGGGGGATCGGCGCCCGGGGCGACCCTGGAGGTCTTCGTTCCCGGGGGCACGGCCGGCGGGATCACCCAGGTGATCGCCGGGGCACCGGTGCTCTCACCGGGGCAGGAGGGATACTTCCTGGTCCGGGCCGACGGCGAGAGCCGGTACAGGTTCGTGGAGGGAGCGAACGGGATCCTCCCCACCCTCGAGACGACGGTGAGCGGGGAACGCCCCGTGAAGAGGGTGCCGGCGGAACGTGGACCGCGCGCCCCCCTCCCCGTCGCACCCATCCCCACCCCGGCGGCCTCCTGGCGGGATGAGCGCGCCCTCGCCGGGAGCCCCGTCGTCACCTCCGTCTCCCCACAGATCGCCTCGGCCGGAACAGGCACCTCCGTCACGATTTCCGGGTCCGGGTTCGGGACGAAGGCCTCTGAGACATCGCCGGCGGATGTCGGGTTCCTGGGATGGGACGGGGTCTACTGGGCCTCGGGGAGAACGTACTCCTCCGTGAACGATCACGAGATCCTCTACCCCTGGACGGACACCCAGGTCCGCGTCCGGGTGCCGACGGGGATCAGCGCCGAAGGATACGTCGACTCGGCGAGCAGCGGGAGCAAGGCGATCTGGGTCGTGACGGACGATAATCTGTCCAGCAACCCCGTCCCCTTCGCGGTCTCGTTCGGCGTGACCGGGGACATGTGGGAGACTGCGCGAGCGACCTTCCGCGTCAACAACAACTGCCCCGGCGATACCGGCGGTGCGGCGGCCATCCGCCGGGCGGCATCCACCTGGAACAACGCCCTGCCGGCCTCGTTCCAGCTCGACTGCTCCGGGACGACGACCTCGACCGGGTCGGGGAAGGACGGGGAGAACGTCATCGCCTGGGGGGCGAACGACGAGGTCGTTTTCTGGCTCGACGGGAACGGCACGATACTCGAGGCCGACATCATCCTCGAGACCCCCGACGCCGGCGACTGGAGCTGGACCTCGGGGGTCGCCGGCGGGTCGGTCTACAGCATCGAGTCCCAGATGCTCGGCAACCTCGGGTTCTGCATCGGTATCTCGCCCATGTACGGGACGGACCCCCAGGGGCCGTCGGACGCCGGCAAGGCCAGCTGCTTCTGGCGGTGGGATGAGGGGGGTAACATGAACCTCGTGACGCTCCACCCGGCCGACCGGGCGGCGGCGGCCTACCTCTACGGCGGAGGCAGCGCGAACCCCCCGCTCCTCGCGGCCGCCTTCACCGCCGACCGCATCACGGGGCCGGCACCGCTGGCGATCCAGTTCTCGGACGCCTCGATCGGCGGGGCGAAGGCCTGGGCCTGGGACTTCGGCGACGGGTCCGGGTCGACGGTCCGGGATCCGTCGCACACATACGCGTCTCCAGGCACCTACACGGTCAACCTGACCGTATCGGCCCCGGGCTTCCCGGCGGACACGGTCATGGCGATCGACCGGATCCGGGTGGACCCTCCCGCGTTGACGCCAGTCCCCGGGGGCACCGGCGTCCCCACGGACACGGATAACGACTTACTGTACGACGATGTCAACGGCAACGGCCGGAAGGACTTTGCCGACGTCGTGCTCTTCTTCAACCAGCTGACCTGGATCGCGGCGAACGAGCCGGAGTCTGCCTTCGACTACAACGGCAACAGCCGTGTCGACTTCGCGGACGTGGTCGCGCTCTTCAACCGGCTCTGAGGGGCGACACCCTTCTTCCGCCCCACTGGATGAGCCGGCATCTCTCTCCTCTCCGCCCGGGTTTGAAGCCCGGCGCCGGTGTCCAGGGCCGGCAGGGATCCGTGATGGTCCGGCACGGCGACCAGGCGAGCTGAGCCTCTCGACACACCGTCGACGAAGCCGGTACCCGCCCGTGCCGCACGGCGACGCGGGCCCCCCGCAGCGAGACAGACGACCGATGCGGAAGGGTCCGCCTCCAGATGGAGGATGCTCACCCGGACGGGGAACTCGCGGCGATCCACGGCACGGTCACCATCAACTTTTGCGGCGGACGCAGGACGGGATGCTCCTCGTTCCCGGCGACGGGGATGGCCTGCCTCGATGCCCGGGGGGCGACGCGCCCTTCCCGTCGATACAACCGGTGCGCAGCTCCCGTGACGCCGCGAGCGGCATGGCGGGGATCATGGCCCCCCTGCACCGCGAGGCCGGACCGGTGCCGGGCGCGACCGTCGCGAGGCTGCAGAAACACGTCCCGCTCCGGGGAGATCGCGGGGTCGACGGGGGGGTGACTCGGGCGTGCTCGGGAGAGTGTCTGAACGAGCTCGGGCTCGCGGCGCGAAGCCGGCGCGACGCACCGCCACGTGCCCGGGGACCGTGAGCCGGGACTCCAGCGGGAGGGGACAAGCGACCCGGACCGACAGGCGACCTCTCTTCCCAGGTGCCGGGCGGGGGACTCCAGGGGATCGTCAGGTCGGGGATATTTTGGGTGATCCCGGGGCTGGTCGGACCCGGCGAGAGCTCGATCTATCCCAGCGACCTCGACGCCTCTGCCAGGGAGCCGGAGACAGCGTCGCTCCGACGGGGACCCGCTCTTCGTGGAGATCGGCTGCGGGTTCGCCGGATACCCCGCGGACAAGGGCACGACTCGCGTCTTCGGCCGGGCCCTGCTGGACGGGGCGACCCGGCTCCAGGGGCGGTGCATGGAGATACGGGACGAGATCCCCGCCGTGCCCCGGCCCGGGACCTTCCCCCCCGGAGGAACACGGGGCGGATATGAACATGAACGAGCCTGATCACGGGTTCCTCAGGACCTTCGTGGGCTCCGGGAACCGTGCGTCCAGTTCCCCGGTCGCGGTATCGGCCTCGAGATCTCCGGGACCCCCGTCATCGCCGGGGTTTCGACGAGCCCCTCGACGGGGGATGATCATCGCCGTCGAGCCGCAGACGGGGGTGCGCACGGGTTCGGGATGGCCGGGGCCCGGAACACCCTCATGGCCCTGCCCGGCTCCGGGCGGGGTATCCCCGGGCGGCACCCGGGGGCGATCCCGGCGGTACAAGCCCGGGCGCCCCGCAACGCCCCCCCCCCCCGATCCCCGTCAAAAGGCCTATCCCGCCCCGCCTCGTTAGTACTGCCATGAGAGTCCCCGTCCTCGTAGCAGTCACCGCGTTGCTCGTGCTCACCGCGGGCTGCTCGACTCCCTCCACGCCCGGGCTGGAAACGCCCGCGACGACCATCGCGCCGGCCACCTCCCCTGCCTCAGGCGCGAACCCCGTCCCCGCCGCCACCTCCGCGCCCACACATGTCCCCACGCTGCCCGGCGCTTCCATCCCGCTCGGCGCAGACCCCGTTCGGATCGCCTCCGCCGGGGGGACCGAGGAGGTGCCGATCGTGCTCGCGTCGGCCCCGAACGGCCTCTCGGGCTACAGCATCACCGTGGCCCTCGACGACCCGTCAATCGCAGAGATCACCGCGGTCTCGTTTCCCGACTGGGCCCAGCTCTCGTCCAGCCCGGGGCTCCCGTCCGACCGGGCGAACCTCAGGGCGGTGGACATCACGAGCCAGGTGCCCGTGAACGGAGAGAACGTGCTCCTCGCCACCATCAGCGTGCGGGCGAAGGCCGCCGGGACCACCAACGTCTCGATCACCCCCGAGGAGGGTCTCGGCGTCCAGGATCGCGAGGGCGACATCTACCCCGTCGTCCCGGTCCCCGTGTCTCTTACCGTCGGCGCCTGACCGGCGGCCTCCACCGCTACTCCCGGCAGGTGAGGCGCCCGTGCTCGTCGATCTCGCCGAGCAGGATCCGGGTCGAGGAGATCCAGTGCCCGTCCTCGGCGAGCACGCAGGTGATCTGGTGGATGTCGACCTTCCGCTTCCCGCGTTCCCGCCTGAGGCGGTTGATCTCGATCGCGACGGGGAGGGTCTCCTCCGAGACGACGAGGGCATCGAACTCCATGTCCAGGGCGGAGCCGTACCGGTCCGATAGCGGCTGGACCTCGTACGCCACGCCCCGGTCGAACTCCTCCGCGAACTGCTCGACCACCCTCCGCCGCTCGCCGTACGGCCGGACGGGGTGGCTCTTCGAGCCGGCGAACGCGTCCGACGTGAGCCCGATCACGACCGTCCCCCCCGGCCCCGCGAGCTCGAACGAGCGGGCGAGGAGTCGCCGATGCCCGTCGTGGAGAGGGTCGAAGGTGCCCCCGACCATAATCTTCATCCCCTTTCCGTTGCCACGTTTCGGTAATTATGGATGCTGGTGCGTTCGGGACCGACGTCTTCATCGCACCGAACGCGACGGTCCTGGGCGACGTCGCGCTCGGCGATCGCGTCGGTATCTGGTTCGGGGCCGTGGTCCGGGCCGACCGGGACCGGGTTGCGATCGGCGCGGACTCGAATATCCAGGACAACTGCGTGGTCCACACCACGCCCGGCCACCCCGTGATCATCGGGCGCGAGGTCTCGGTGGGCCACGGCGCGGTCCTGCATGGCTGCACGATCGGCGACCGCGTCCTGGTCGGGATGGGCGCGATCGTGCTGAACGGGGCAGTGGTGAGCGAGGACACGGTGATCGGGGCGGGTGCGGTCGTCACCGAGGGGACGGCGGTACCGCCGGGCTCGGTCGTGATCGGTGTCCCCGGGAGGGTCGTGAAGCAGACATCCGACGAGCAGCGTGCGCAGATACGCCGGAACGCGGCCTCGTACGTCGAGCTCGCGAGGAGGTACCGGGATGCCGCGTAGCGTCGTCGTCATCGGGAGCGGGGTGGCCGGATGCCAGGCCGCGCTCGACCTCGCGAACCACGGGCTCCAGGTCCACCTGGTCGAGCGGGAGCCCTCGATCGGCGGGCGTATGGCCCAGCTCGACAAGACCTTCCCGACCAACGACTGCTCGATGTGCATCCTCTCCCCGAAGATGGTCGAGGTCGACCGCCACCCGCTGATCCGGGTACACACCCTCGCCGAAGTGACCCGGCTCGAGGGGAGGCAGGGCGATTTCAGGGTGACCGTGACCCACCATCCGCGGTTCGTCGACGAGTCGCTCTGCAACGGATGCGGCGACTGCGTGGAGGTCTGCCCGGCCGAGGTCTACAACCGGTTCGATGCCGGCATCGGCGTGAGGAAGGCGATCTACACCCCGCACGCGCAGGCGGTCCCGAACGTGGTCACCAAGGACCCGGTCCACTGTATCGAGTGCGGGCTCTGCTACGACGTCTGCGGTCTCGACGCGATCCGACGCGAGGATGTCGATCGCGAAGAGGAGCTGGAAGTCGCCGCCGTCGTTCTCTCGACCGGTTACGACCCGATCGATCCTCGGTGCAAGCCCCAGTACCGCTACGGCGAGGACCCCGATGTGATCACCAGCCTGGAGCTCGAGCGGATGCTGAACGCGTCCGGCCCGACCGGAGGCGAGCTCCGCCGACTCTCGAACGGGGCGACTCCGGCCTCGGTCGTCTTCATCCAGTGCGTGGGTTCGCGAGACGTGGCCCAGGGGAGGCCCTGGTGCTCGGCCGTCTGCTGCATGCAGGCGATCAAGAACGCCCAGCTGATCAAGGAGAGGTCGCCCGGGACCGAGGTCGCGATCTGCTACATGGACGTCCGGGCCCACGGAAAGGGCTACGAGGAGTACTACGAACGCGCGCTGAACATGGGGATCCGCTTCGTGCGGGGGATGCCCGGCGAGGTGCAGCGGTCGGCCACGGGCTCCCTCCGCCTCCCCGTCGAGGACACGTTCACAGGCGAGATGCTCCTGCTCGAACCCGAGCTCGTCGTGCTCTCGGTCGGGCTGCAGCCCTCGTCCGGGGTCGTCGATCTTGCCGGGGTGGTCGGGATCGAGCTCGAGGAGTCCGGGTTCTACCGTTCGGCCGACGATCTCTTCGCCGCGGTCGAGTCCGGGCGGGGTGGCATCTACCTCGCCGGCGCCGGGCTCGGGCCGCGGGACATCCCGGACTCGGTCGCCCAGGGTGGGGCCGCGGCCGGCCGCGCCTGCATCGACGCCCTGCGGGTGGAGTGAACGTGGACAGGACCCTCTGGTGGGACCACGACCGCGACCGGCTCGAACTGATCGACCAGACCCTGCTCCCCTGCCGGTACGAGTCGATCGCGGTTCCCGACGTCGAAGCTCTGATCGAGGCGATCCGGGTACTCCGCGTCCGGGGGGCCCCCGCGCTCGGAGCGGCCGGCGCCTACGGGGTCGCGCTCGCCGCCCGGACGGCCGGTGGGGATGAGTCTCTTGCCTACCTTGCCGGGGTCCGCCGGGACGCCGCCAGAATCCGCTCGGCCCGGCCGACGGCCGTGAACCTGGCCTGGGGCGTGGACCGGGCACTGGCCGCGATAGGGGACGCCCGGACGCCCGACGGGGTGCGGGCGGCGACGCTCGCCGAGGCCGAACGGATTGCGGACGAGGACGCCGCGATGTGCAGGGCGATCGGGACGCACGGGGCGGCCCTTCTCCCCGACCCCGCGACCGTGCTGACCCACTGCAACGCGGGCGCGCTCGCCTGCGTCGAGTGGGGGACCGCGCTCGGGGTGGTCCGCTCGGCAGTCGAGGCTGGAAAGAAGGTCTCCGTGATCGCCTGCGAGACCCGCCCGCTTCTCCAGGGCGCCAGACTGAGTGCGTTCGAGCTCCGGCGCGACGATATCCCCGTCACGGTCTGCCCCGACTCGGCAGCCGCGCACCTGATGAGGAGCGGCGGGATCGACGCCGTGGTCGTCGGGGCGGACAGGATCTGCAGGGACGCGGTCTTCAACAAGATCGGGACATACGCGCACGCCATCGCCGCCCGGTACCACGGGATCCCGTTCTACGTCGCGGCTCCATCCTCGACGCTCGACTTCGCCTCCCGCGCGGCCGAGATCGAGATCGAGGAGCGGGGACGCGACGAGGTCGCCAGTTCATTCGGCGTTGAGACGGTGCCACCCGGCGTCCCCGTCCGGAACCCGGCTTTCGACGCAACGCCGTTCGCCCTCGTCACGGCCGTCATCACCGAGCGGGGGGTCTATTCCGACCCGGGGGAACTCTTCGGATCATGATCCCGCTTTCGGACGGGACCGTCACCTCCCTGCTCGCGCTGGTGGGCATGGTGGCGCTCCTGCTGATCGCGCTCGTCCTCCTCGTCGCAGCGGTCCTGTTCGTTCTGACCCTCGCCTCGATCCGCTCGGGCCGTCTCTACTTCCCGCGCCTTCTCCGGCCCGGGCTCACGGCCCTCGAGGGGCTGATGCGGGCGATCTTCAAGGCCGTCGGGCTCGGGGAGGAGGAGATGCTCGCGTTCTTCGTCAAGCTAGGCAACACCATGAACGCGAGGGCGTTTGCAGAGATTCCGGTGAAGGAGCGGGCGATCTTTCTGCCGCAGTGCCTCCGGAGCGCGGAATGCCCGGCCGACCTAACCCCCGAGGGACTCCGGTGCAAACGGTGCAACCGCTGTTCTGTCGGCGAGGCAATCGGGGTGCTGGAGGGGTACGGGTACCGTGTCTTCATCGTCCCCGGTTCCACGCTCATCAAGCGGATGGTCAAGAAGTACCGGCCCCGCGCCCTGATCGGGGTCGGGTGCCTCTCCGAAGTCAAGGAGGGGCTCGAGATGGCTGACCGTCTCGGCATCGTCGGGCTTGGCGTCGTGACCCTCAGGGACGGTTGCGTCGAGACTCTGGTCGACTGGCCCTCGGTGTACGAGACGGCGCTGCTCGGGCTGCCGACTTCAACCGTTTCCGAAGACCTTCACCTGCCGGCCAAGGAGTAGGCCGCTCGTGATCCGGCCGTGGATCAGGATCAGCCCGGTGGTCCGCACGTCCCCGACGGTGATCCCGGGCCGCAGGAGGACGGTCCCTCCCGCCTCGATCGAGGCGACGTGGGCGCCGTCGGCAACCGTGACGTCGCCGGTCGACGAGAGCCCTCCGCGGAGGACCGCGTGGTGGCCGACGAATGCCCGCTCGCAGGCGATCCTTCCACCGACCGTGGAGTGCGGTCCGAGGTCGAGCCGCCCGTTCACGACGAGGTCGCCCCAGACGTGGCAGTCGTGCGGCAGGATCAGGGAGCCGGGGAGACGGAGGTTCCCATCGAAGATCGCCCCCCGCTCGGCGAGGTAGACGCCGCCGCACTGCTTCAACCGCGCCGTGGACATGCTCTCTCACTGTTGGCGTTCCGGGGGTATCAGGGTTGTGCGGACCGGGGGGATTCTGATCAGCCGGCACCACCCGCCTCCCCGGCTGGACACCGGTGCCGGGGGGGCCCTCTCATGCCCTGTCGCGATACGGCGCGCGCCCGTCGATACCATGGCGGCAGCACGGTCCAGCACGGCAGCAGAGGCCCAAACGGACCGACGTCGGGACGGCCTTGGCGAAGTGGCGGGGTCAATCGGTGTCGACCTCGAACCCGGAACAGACCAGCGGCCGGGGCGGGGACGGACGCCCGGCCCGCCGGCGCCATCCGGCAGCATCGCGCCGCGGGATCCCCGCTGGCTCGGAGGCCAGCGCGCTTCCGCCCGCCGGAACCGGGGTCCTCGCGGGCACGAAAGTTGCTCTCACGGTCTCTATGGCCCGGGGTGCACCCGGATGTCGAAGGGAGCAGGCACCCCCGGGAACGGCCGTTCTTGGCCGCCGCGCGAATGCCGGGACGGTCGCCTTCCTCGAGAACAAGCACCTCCCGTCCAGGCGAGCGATCCGGGCAATTTTCGTGAAACGGCCGCCAGCGGCCACGCGATCCCGATCCTGAGCGGTGCCATCGTCGCTCAGTACGCGATCAGCGCCGCCGCCGCGAACGCGAGGAGGGCGAGGTACATCCCCGCCTTGAGGAGCGTCGAGGCCCGGGAGGCGCGCACGCAGTGGCCGGTCGTGCACCCGACGGCGCGGAGCACGCCGCCCAGGATCAGCAGGTCGGCGGGGGTGATCAGGGCCAGGTACGGGAAGCCCCACGCGGCGTACGGCAGGACGGAGGCCGCGATCCCCGCGAGCGCGAGGACGAGGGCGAGCCGGACCGTCCACCCGACACCGAACCTGACGGAGAAGGTCCGCGCCCCGCCCCTGCGGTCACCTTCGACGTCCTCGGCCGCCTTGAGGAGCTCGCGGGCGACCGTTCCGAGCAGGGTGATCAGCGCGAGCGGCAGCACCCGCCCGAGGCCGTCGAGCCCGGCCGCTGACCCTCCGAACACGAAGAGAGAGGCGGCGAGGTACGCTACGGCGAGGTGGCCGACGAGCGGGGTTCGTTTCAGCCGGGCCGCGTACCCCCAGAGCAGGGCCGCGTTCACGGTCGCGATCACAGCCGGCATGGGCCCGGCGGGGAGCGCCGCGAGGCAGCCTGCGAGAAAGAGCCCCCCCGCGTACCGGGCTGCTGCGCGGGTGGTGACCCGGCCCGACGGGATCGGCCGCTCCGGCCGGTTCACGGCGTCGATCGCGGCGTCGTAGTAGTCGTTGACCGTGTTTCCCGCCCCGGTGAGCAGGACGACGGCGAGAAAGAGCCATGCCGCCACCGGGCCCGGCACGCCGCCCGCGATCAGGAACGCGAGGACAGCGACCAAACCCGATACCAGGGCGTTCGCCGGGCGGAGGATGGCAAGGTAACCAGGGAGCACTGGGTCCACCAAAACGGGCGTGGAGGGATTTGAACCCCCGACCATCAACTTAGGAGGCTGACGCCCTATCCTGACTAGGCCACACGCCCAATGTCTCATTACGTCTGCCGCCAGAGGGATAATGCTTGTGCGATACTGACACGCCGGGCGGTATGGACCTTGTACCGGTCACCGAGGGGGCGACGCGGATCCTGGTCCCGGCCCCGGACCCGACGGCCCCGTTTCCCCCGGGGGCGGCGCCGGTCTTCTACAATCCGAGGATGGCGATCAGCCGCGATGCGACCGTGCTCCTTCTCCGGTCGCTCGCCCCCGGCGACCGGCCGGCAGACTACCTGGACGCGATGGGCGCGACCGGGCTGCGGGGGATCCGGATTGCCGGGGAGGCGGGGATCCCCGTCACGATCAACGATCGGAGCCGGCGCGCCCTCGCCCTGGCCCGGGCGAACGCCGCACGGCTCGGCCTCGCCGTCGAGATCGTCCACGGCGACGCGAACGCCCTGATGTCGTCGCGGCGGTTCGGGGCGGTCGACCTCGACCCGTTCGGCTCCCCGGCCCCGTTCACGGACGCGGCTTGTCGCTCGGCCCGGCCCTACCTCTTCGTGACGGCGACCGACACGGCCCCGCTCTGCGGCGCTCACCTCAGGGCCGGCATGCGCCGGTACTGGGCCCGACCCATGAACACCGAGTACCACGCCGAGGTCGGCCTCCGGATCCTGCTCGGGTTCGTCGTTCGCGAGGTCGTCAAGTACGACCGGGGCCTCGTCCCGCTCTGCTGTTTCGCCCGGGCACACTTCGTCCGGCTCCACCTCCGGCTCCAGGACGGGGCGTCCGCTGCTGACCGGACCCTCGCCCGCATCGGGTTCGTCCACCAGTGCCGCGCCTGCCCGGGACGTGCGGAGAAGACAGGCCTGCTCCCGGAGTCCGTCCCCTGTCCGTCCTGCGGGGGAGCGACGGCGGCGATCGGGCCGCTCTGGCTCGGCGAGATCGGAGACCCGGACGTCATGCGGACCATGCGGGCCGGGCTCGCGACGGCCACGCTGGCCGAAGGGCCGGCCCTCGACCGCCTCCTCGCCCTGCTCGCGGCAGAGCTCCCGACCGCGACCCACTACGACTACCACGTCCTGGCGAAGAGGCTCGGGCTCTCTCCCCCGCCGATAGGGGCCGTCCTGGCGCGGCTCGAAAAAGCAGGATACAGGGCCAGCAGGGCCCACTACGCCGGGACGGCGGTCAAGACCGACGCCCCGCTCGAGGAGATGTACGGGACCCTCACCTTGCCGTGATGATCGTGAGCAGGTCGCCGTCCACGAGGCGATGGGGCAGGCCGACCCGCTGGCCCGGGTGCTTGACCGAGTCTCCCCAGACCCGGGCGTACCGGAACTTATCGACGAAGTCGCGGTGGAGCTTACGGCAGACGTCCTCGACTGTCGCCGTCGTGCGGACGATCAGGGGCTCGTCCAGGTCAGCCGGTCCTCCCGCGGGCTTGAGGAAGACCCGCATGAACCCCAGCCGGTCGTAGATCTCGTCCTTCAGGTCCTCCATGCGGTAGCCCGAGACCGCGGAGATCATCAGCGGCGGGTCCCCGAACCGCCCTATCAGTTCCCGCTCGATCGCGTCACGGGTCGCCGCGTCGACAAGGTCGACCTTGTTGACCGCGATGAAAGCCGGCACGTAGACCCGGTTTCCTATCATCGCGTCGATCAGCTCGTCCTGAGTCGCGTTGCCGCGGATCAGCACGTCGGCGTTCATGATCCTGTTCTCGTTCAGGATCGACCGGATCTCGTCGATCTCCAGGTCCAGGTCGCCCACGCTGTGGACCTGCACCCCGCCGGCGCCGGACTTCCTGATCGTGATGTCGGGCCTGGGGGTGTTGATCCGGATCCCGGCATCGTAGAGCTCGCGCAGCAGGACGTCGACGTGCCCCTCGTTGAAGACGTCCACCAGCACGATGATGATGTCGGCCCCGCGCACGACCCCGATCACCTCCTTGCCGCGCCCCTTGCCCATGGCGGCGCCGGCGATGAGGCCGGGGATGTCCAGGATCTGGATCTTCGCGCCCTTGTGCTCGAGGGCACCGGGGACCACCGTCAGGGTCGTGAACGCGTACGCCCCGACCTCCGAGTTTGCGCCGGTCATCGCGTTTAGCAGCGTCGACTTGCCCACCGACGGAAAGCCGACCAGCACGACGGTGGCGTCCCCCGACTTCTTGACCGTGAACCCCTCGCCGCCCCCGGCGGACTTGATGGCGCGGCTCACGGCCTCGTCGCGAAGCCTGGCGATCTTCGCCTTGATCCGGCCGATGTGCTTCGAGGTCGCCTTGTTGTACGGCGTCCTCTCGAGTTCCTCCTGCAGCTCCCGGATCTGTTCGTCGAGGCTGGCCATGCGCCGGATCTCCTAACCGGTTCGCGGCGACGCGTTATAGTTGTGTGGGTCCGGCCTCTTATCGCTCGATGCGGCGTACCGGGCCCGCTCGCGGACAGACAGTTTTATTTTCCCCGCCACTCAAGATATGTGACGCATCTGCTGCTATAGTGTAGTCCGGCCAATCATGAAGGACTCTCACTCCTTCGACTGGGGTTCGAATCCCCATAGCAGCATCCCGTTCTGAGGCCGGAATCTGTTCTGCCATGCATGGAACCGACCGTGAGATACTCGCCCCAGCAATGTTATCGTCACAGCGTCGAGGGGCCCTGACGAAGTGCGATCGCGAGCGACTGCTGCCGCCAGCGCCCCGAATACGTCTCCCACTCCCTGGCACGCCACCAGAAGACCCGCGTCCTCGACGAGGATGACGCCGCGCTCATCCGCGAGTACCTGGACCAGCTCAAGGCCGAGCGGGGTGTCAGCGTCGGCTGCACGTACAAGGTCGCCTTCCACCTGATCGGCTGGCGCCGGTTCATCGGCCGGTTCCGGATCAATACCATCAGCAACCTGAATGCGGGCAGGAACCCGCCGGTTGCACGAGGCGAATTAATGAGGGGGACCGCACTGAAGGTGAAGGAGAACCGAAGTGCAGCGATCGCATCCGATGAACTGGCGATCGATCTCAACCCGGAGGACGCTTACTCCTGGAACAACCGGGGCATCGTTCTCGTCGAGCAGGGGAAATTCGCGACTGCGGTCGCAGCGTACGACAGAGCGATAGAACCCGATCGGGCATGCGCTTCGCCCTGGAGCGGCAGGGGGGGATTCTCGAGAGCGAGGGAAATTTCACGGCGGCGATCGGGGCATACGACCGGGCACTCACTCGATCCCTCATCGGTCGAAAGAAAGCAGAACCGTGGACACGCTGGTACGAAGAGGCAGGGATCGGCGAGTGCAACCCCGTCGACCACGGTGATGCCGGGAAATGAACCGGTGCCGTTCGTGATCCGGTTCTCTCTGGCTATCGGAGTGGTCGGCCCCGGGGGAACCCGGGTTCGGCGGGAGTGACCGTGACCCCGACCGCCACCGCCATGACATACCATGAGGCGGTATTCCTTCCACATCTCACCATGCCCCGGTGCACCGTGTGTGTGAAAACATTGTTCGAACAAAAAAGAGATAAGCGGGAGGGACGATTGAACGATGATCGAACATCGCAGATCTGTTAAGTAGCCTGAACGCGACTAATGGTCATGGAGCCGATGCGGATCGAGCTGACCGGGTACGATGTCGTGGAGAAGAAGGCGACCCGGCAGGGAAACTCTGCCCATGTCCTGATCCCGCCGTCATGGATAGGGAAGCGGGTGAAGGCGATACTGCTCGAGTCAGTCGATGATACCCCTCGAGTCCGTCGATAGGAACGGCTCGCGAGGCTGCTGGCCGCGGTGATAGGCCCGGGCTTATTACGTGGTCGACACGGCGATGGAAGGGGCCTGTGCCGGTGATCGATCGTATGGTCTTCGCCGACGTCGTCTGGCTCTTACCACTCTTAGACGAGCATACCCATCCTCCTATCTTGAATATCGAGTGCGGGGCCTGCACCGGATAGGAGCCACGAAGAAGAGCATATCGACAGACTCATCGGCGAGGGCGTGCACGCCGGCCTCGCACGGAGATGGTCCCGAGTAGCAACCATGCTCTCTGTCTCCGCGGGGGCCTCGATCCGAGAAAAATGTCCCGGCATTCCGAATCCTCAAGATCACCCACGGAAATGAGACCATTTTTTCATCGCGACCAGTTCCGGACACCCTTTCCGGAGAAAGGCCGCCATGCCCTCCGGTGAGGGGGTCACCGGGGCCGGACGTGGTTGAAGATCGGACGGGAGCTGCCCGGAACGTTTTTCGAGCTCGACCGTGAGCATTGATCCATGCTGACCCCCGAGCAGGAACGGGCGATCGCGCACGGCGAGGGGCACCTCCTGCTGATCGCCTGCGCCGGTTCGGGGAAGACCGAGACGATCTCCCGGCGCGTGGCCCGTCTCGTCGTCGACGGCGTCGACCCGTCCTCGATCGTGGCCTTCACCTTCACCCGGCGGGCGGCCGGCGAGATGGCGGGTCGCATCCGCACCCATCTCTCCGCGTCGTGTCCAGGCGACGCCGACTTCGCCGGGATCTACGTCGGCACGATACACTCCTACTGCCACCAGCGCCTGGCACGGGCGGTGCCGAGGTACCGGGGGTACGATCTCCTTGACGATGACGACATACGGCCGGCTTTCTGCCACCGGTACTTCGACGACCTCGGACTCGACCGCCTCCGGGTCCTGTACGACGGGCGGAAGTACGAACCGTCGCGGTACGATATCATCCGCGACTTCTGCCGCAATGCCGACCTCGTCCGCGACGAGCGGATCGATCCCGCCTCGCTCGAGCCGCCGTTCCGGGAGTGCTACCTGGCGTACCTCGACCGCCTCGACGAGGAGCACTTCCTGGACTTCGCCGGGATGATCGCAAGCTATGTCGAAGCCCTCGAGAACGACCCCGCGCTCGTCTCGCACGAGCAGGCCCGGGTCCGGCATCTGGTCGTGGACGAGTACCAGGATGTCAACAGACTGCAGGAGGCGCTGATCCGGCTCATGGCCGGGGAGCATGGCAGCATCTGCGTCGTCGGCGACGACGACCAGTGCATCTACCAGTGGCGCGGCTCGGACTACGAGAACATCATCTCGTTCCGGACGCGGTATCCCGACGTCACGACAATCCGGATCCAGCAGAACTTCAGGTCGACCCCGGGAATCGTCACCGCCGCCGCGCAGGTGATCGACCGCAACAAACACCGCCTGCCCAAGGCCATGGAGCCGTGGCCCGGGGGGCGGGGGCGCACCGAGCCGGGCGATATCGCCGCCTGCTTCTTCTCGCACCAGGAGGAGGAGATCGCTGCGGTCGTCGAGCAGATTCAGCTCCTGCTCGGCAGGCCGTGCACAGACAACCGGGGAGAGAGGCACCCTCTCCGGTACTCAGACATGGCGGTCCTGATGCGGTCCGTCCGGTCCGCTGCGCAGCCGCTGCTGACCGCCCTCCGGCAGGCCGGGATCCCCTACGTCGTCAGGGGAGGGCGGCTCTTCGATAGGCCCGAGGTCGACGTCGCCATGCATGCCCTCGCGTTCCTCGGCGAGTACCCGTATCCCCTGCGGAGCGATCGTCCCGTGACCCTCCGGATCCTGCAGCACGCCTTCTCCGGCCTGGGATGGGCAGACGCCGACCCGGTGGCCTTCGGGTCCGCCATGGCCGCTCTCAGGCGCGAAACCGGGCGCGCCACCGCAGTCAGCCTCCAGATGCTCCTCCACCGGGTGCTGCAGGCCATGGGTGGCGACCGTGCTCCCTTTCCGGAGGTCTGGCTCTACAACCTCGGCGAGCTCTCGCAGCTTGTCACCGCCTTCGAGCACGTCTACCCCCGGATCACGCTGCCCGGGATCTACCTCTTCCTGGAGTACGTCCAGGGCCACGCGATGAACCGCGCTGGCGAGGGCGGGGCGGACGAGCGATCGCTTCCGGACGCCGTGACCGTCTCGACCCTGCACCGGGCCAAGGGGCTGCAGTTCCCGGTCGTGTTCATGCCCCGGTTGAACGCCGGCACGATCCCGGCGGAATGGACGTTCGAGACCCCGTGGTTCGTACCGGACCACCTCTTCGATCGCGAACGCTACCAGGGAGGGGTCGAAGACGAGCGCCGGCTCTTCTACGTCGGGATCACGCGGAGCGAGAAGTACCTCTTCCTGTCCGGTCACCGCGCGGGCGATCCTGGCAAACCGCCAGCCAATCCCTCGATCTTCTTCGATGAATACCCCCGGGGCGGGACGGTCGACCGGTTCCCGGTGAGGGGGGCAGGGAACGATGCCTTCCCGACCGATCTCGCGCCCACCCCGCGGGCACCGCCGCTCGTCGAGACGAGCTGGTCGGCGCTCCGCTACTACGCCCGCTGCCCGTTCGACTACAAGCTCCGGTTCGTCTACGGGTTCGACCCGCTCCCCAAGGAGGAGGTCGGCATCGGGCGCGCCGTGCACTCGGTGCTGGCAGCCGTTCACCAGCGGGCCCTGGAGGGCGAGATCGATATCTCCGAGATCCCGGGCCTGGTGGACCAACACATGGTCCTCCGCTTCGCCCGGCAGGAGACGATCGACCGGGTCCGGGGGATCCTGGCGCGGCAGACCCTGCGCTACGTGCACCGGAGCCGGGCGGGATTCGACCGGATCGCCGGGGTCGAGCTGCCGTTCGCGATCGCGGTGGGTGACGCGGTCGTCAGCGGCCAGATGGACCTCCTCCTCGCCGGCGAGGACGGCGGGGTCGAGATACGCGACTTCAAGCTGACCGGGGACGGTGCCCGGGAGACTTGCCCGGATGCGACACGGCAGCTGCAGGTCTACGCAGTCGCGGCGACCGCACTCGGCCACGAGGTGCGCACGGCCGGCATCTATGCCTTCGACACGGGGATTCTCGCCGATGTCCCGGTGGATCCGGAGGCACTCGCTGGAACGAGGGACGCACTGGAGGCGATGATCGACGGCATCCGCCGGCAGGATTTCCCGCAAAATCCTGAAGAGCGGCGTTGCGCCGGCTGCGACTGGACGTGTCTCTGCGACCGGCGATCACGGTCCTGGGAGCAGCAACGGGCGGGATCCGGCCGGTGAAGGCGCGCGACCGTCGCGTGCCTTCGTGGCACGCTCTGACCTCCCGTCCACGGGGAGGGGAAGGCCCCGCGGAGAACTGTGCTTCGAACCGGTGCGGGTGGCCCGGCTCTCGCGCGGCGATCCACCGGCCCGGCAGGTGAGGTCGAGCTCGGTCTCGGAAACGGGCGGCGGGAGGGGAGCGCCGGGGGTGCGCCCGGGGGCCCTTCGCCTGAATCTCTTCCTCTGAGAACCGCGGTGGGAAAGTGGTAACTTCGTTCCTGGCCGGGAGAGGTCCGGCCCTGTCCGGGCTTCCCTTCCGGTCTCCGGGGAGCGCCTCCGGACCGAGACCGCCTGCCGGAGCCGGGATCGGAACGAACGCGACCATCCCGGGCGAGTGGAGTGCGCACCCCCCGCTGCATCGTCCATGCAACCGTCCCCCCGGCCCGGGCGGATCGCACCGTGACGCCATGAACGTCTGCAGCGTTGTTCATTCGATCTTGCTGCCCGGAGCCACGTCTTCTGATCTCCCCGGACCGGAGACCCCGCGTCCAGGGATCAGGGCCCCGTGGCACCCGGCCCGCCCCCATCCCGGAGGTGCCGGACCACCTTGGCCCCCTCGAACCAGGCCACGCCCGCCACCCCCGCGGCGACGGCGAGGGCGAGCTGGGCCGGCGCCACCGGGCCGAATCGGAAGAGCTCCGCGAGGAACGGGACGAGAAGGGCGGCCAGGAGGAAGACGAGCGCCCCTGCAGTGACGGCCCAGAACGCGCGATTCGGGCGGCGGAGAGTGGCGGGAATACTCTCCGACCAGGACCGGTTCGTCGCGATCAGGGCGAGGTTCGCCACCACGATCGTCGAGAAGGTCAGCGTCCGTATCCCAGACTCACCCAGCCCCACCCAGGCCGCACCGGCGTACACCCCGAGCACCAGACCCAGGACGACGAGCCCCTGAGCCAGTGAGATCGCGACCGTGGTCCGATCGAGGATCCGCTCCTCCGGTCGTCGCGGGGGCCGGCGCATGAGCCCCGGCTCCCCCGGCTCGGCCTCGAAGACGATCGAGCAGGCCGGGTCGATGATTAGCTCGAGGAAGACGATGTGCGCCGGCAGGAGGATCAGGGGCAGCCCGAGCAGGACCGGGACCAGCGAGAGGCCCGCGATGGGCACGTGGACCGCGATAATGAACGCCATCGCCTTCCGGAGGTTGTCGTAGATCCGCCGGCCCATTCGGACGCCCGCCACGATCGAGGCGAAGCTGTCGTCGAGCAGGACAACGGAGGCTGCTTCCCGCGCCACGTCCGTTCCCCGTTCTCCCATGGCGATGCCGATGTGGGCGGACTTCAGCGCCGGGGCGTCGTTCACCCCGTCCCCAGTCATGGCCACCACCTCGCCGCAGGACTTGAGCAGCTCGACGATCTGCAGTTTCTGCTCGGGCACGACCCGCGCGAAGACCGGGGTCGAACGGACCGCCGCCTGACACTCTTCTGCCGGGATCGACACGAGATCGGAACCGGTCATGACCCGGTTGGGATCGGGCAGACCGATCTCGCGGGCGATCGCCCGGGCGGTGGCCGGGTAGTCCCCTGTGATCATGGCGACCCGGATACCGGCGGTCCGGCATTCGTCGACCGCGACGGCGACATCGGGACGCACGGGGTCCGAGAACGCCACGAGCCCGAGGTAGGAAAACTCGAAGTCGTGCTGGCCGTCCGGGAGGAGGTCTCCCTTCCTCGAATATGCCCGGGCCACTCCGAGGACGCGGAAGCCCTCGTCTGCGAGCCGATCCGCCACTGCCCGCGGGGCCTCGATCTCCCGGTCGTCGAGGTGGCAGAGGTCGAACACCGCCTCCGGGGCGCCCTTGACCGCGACGATGTACCCTCCGCCTGACGGCGAACGCCAGGCGTTCGACATGGCGAGCAGGTCGGGGGAGAGCGGGTACTCCTGCAGAAGGTCCCAGCTGGCGTGGAGGTGCTCGGTGCCGGCAAGGTCCTCGACGCCGAGCCGGAGCAGTGCCCGCTCCATGGGGTCGAACGGGTCCTTACGGCAGGAGAGGATCGCGAACTCGACCAGCTCGTGGAACTGCTCGGGGAGGCACCCCTCCCGCCCGGCAGTGCAATCGAACTCGCCACCGTCGGTCCGGAGACGGGCGACGGCCATGCAGTTCCGGGTGAGGGTGCCTGTCTTGTCCACGCAGAGGACCGTGACAGCCCCCAGAGTCTCGACGGCCTTGACGCGGCTGACCAGGACGTTCTTTTTTGAGAGCCGCCAGGCCCCGAGGGCGAGGAACACGGTCAGTACGACGGGGAACTCCTCCGGGAGGATGGCCATGGCGAGCGTGATGCCGGCGAGCACCCCCGTGAGCCAGTCGCCCCGCGTGAGAGCGTAGACGACCACGACGACAAGGCAGAGTCCGAGCCCGATGAGCGCGATGGTCCGGACGATGCCCGCGGTCTCCTGCTCGAGCCGGGTGTCCTCGCGCTGGACGGACCTCAGGGCCTCGCCGATGGCGCCCATCTGCGTCCGGGTGCCCGTGGCAACCACCTTCGCGATTCCCTTTCCCTGCACGACGAGGGTGCCGGAGTAGAGCCAGGGGCGGTCATCGCCTCCCGGCAGGCGATCCCCGTGGTCGGCGCCGGCAGGGTGTTTCCTGACCGGGACGGACTCGCCGGTGAGGAGCGACTCGTCCACAGAGATGTTCACCCCCTCGATGAGCAGGGCGTCGGCGGCAACCCGGTCGCCCTCGCTGAGGACGAGAAGATCCCCCTCGACCACCTCTCGCCCCGCGACCCGGCGGGGTGCACCGTCCCGGATCACCAGGGCACGGGGGCTCGATAGATTCCGTAGCGCCTCGAGCGCCCGTTCGCTCTTCCGCTCCTGGTAGAGGGTGATCCCGATGATCACCAGGACGAAGAAGAGGAGCAGCGCACCCTCCTGGACATCGCCGAGCACGAAGTAGATGAGCCCGGCCCCGACGAGGAGGAGGAACATCGGCTCGCGTATCACTTCCCAGACGATACCGAGAAACGTCCGAGCCTCGGAGACCGGAAGCTCGTTGTACCCGTCCCGGGCGAGCCGCCGTTCGGCGTCGGCCGACGAGAGCCCCGGACGGTCCTCGAAAGCCGGAGGGGGCATGGTCCAGTGAGGAGAGAGAACGGTGCATTACCTGAAAGAGATTGCGCCGTTGGTCGCACCGGCCTAGGAGAACGCGGACCGGGGACGGGAAGAGGATTGCGCACGCTCCAGGGATTCCCTAGGGAGCGGAGATCGAGACGTCCCCGGAAACCGCGGGGCAGCTAACCGGACGAGACAGCCCTTCGCTCGCCCTGTAGGTCGCCAGGTCCCGACTGGCGATCGCCCGCTCATCGCATCGATGGTGGTGCCCGGCGGGTCCGCGCCGGGTGGGAGACCCGAACCCGACGCCGGAGCCGCGGACGAGAAACGGCGGAGAGGGGGGCTCACGGGAGATGACGCGGTCCCGACCTGAAGGGGGGAGAGATTGGCGATGACGGCCACGTCCGCTCCGGCACCGGTGGTCGCAGCGTCACAGCCATCCTCAACCGGGCGTCACGGGCGTGGAGAGCCTCATGCCCCGTCCCCGACCGGCAATTCGCCTCGACAGTCCGGGAGGGTCGCGCCGGGCAACTCCCTCGCATCCCGGTCTCTCTGCCCTTCGGGATGACGGGCAGGTTTGACGTGCGCCGGGAGGCGAACTCCGCCCGGCTCGCGCGGCACCGGGGGTCACCGCGGCATGAGATCGTCGCGAAACAAAGCTCCGGCGGGGGACACAGTGGGCCGGGGCGCGGGAGAGAGGACCACGCCCGTGCGGCGGGCCATATCTGCGTGGAAACCACCGTCATCCGCCCGCCCGGATCGAAAGCCAGGAGCCCCGTCGCGGACGACGACGAGGGGGAAGTCACCACTGCGCCGGGAATGCCCGTCCTGGAATGCCCCGGACAGGGGGGACGGGCCGGACTCCCCCGCGTCCGCCTGAAAGAGCACGGGGCCGGATCCCGTCCCCCGGTGCGGGCCGGGGCGTCGATGGCGACGGGGTCGTTCGGCGCAGTCGGGTCACGCCGACGAGTGGCGGGCAGAGGGGGAACCTCGCGACGGGTGCTGCCGGTCGAAAGGGGGGCGGTGACACCGGGAACGACGGTGCGGGTTACCGGGTCGGGAGCCACCTCCCGGTTCCCGCCGGAACCGGCAGGCCCCAGGGGAGTCCCGGAATAGCAGTAACCCCCGTGTATTGTACGTGGTTATTATCCCCGATCGCGATCTGACGGTATCCGGGTCGCGTCGCACGGTCGCGACACCACCGGGAAAGTGTTATTCCCAAATATATTCATAAAGACATGGTACAATGGCGATGCCGATGCCTCCCCATCCCGACCGGCCAGGAGGAACCGAACTCCCGGACGAGACCCTGATCGAGGTGATCGAGAGCATCCGCGAGCCTGCATACCTGGTCCTGCCCGGCGGCCGGATCGCGGCCTTCAACCGTGCGGCAACCCGGCTCTTCGACCGAATGATGGACATCCAGACCATCACCGACCTGCTCGAGAAGGGGCGGGCTCGCCGTGCGGACGGGGACCGTCTCATCCAGAGCGACATTCCCTCTGCCCGGGCGCTTCGCGGCGAGATCGTGTCCCAGGGCGAACGGTTCGAACTGACCCTCTCGGGCGGACGGGTGTACCGCACGATCGTGACCTCGACCCCCATCGTCCTGGACGGCAAGGTCGTTGCCGCGCTCTCGGTCCTGCACGACTTCGACGAGTACGCGCGGCGACTCGGAGACCCTCCCACCCGGGCGGATCCGAACGACCCCGACGAAGGCCTGTGAGGGCCGTCCGACCGTCCAGGGAGGGGGACACCGGGGCGGCAGACGGTCCCGGCTCCCCCGGGGCAGGGTCCGCGGCGGAGCGCATCACCCGGACCCTCTCCTCCGGTCACCCGTGGCACGGCGGGCGCCGGGCATGACCCGGAGCGGTCCGCGCTCCCGGGACAGGAAGGGTGAGACCGGCGTCGGCCCACTCTTCGCGACAGGTGAATCTCTTCGAGACGGGGGATAGATCATTCCCGGGTCGCCCGGAACGGACCCCCCTGACCAGAGCCTTTTTCCGTGTCACGACCCTGTATCAATTACCATGAAGCGCCGAAAGCCGGTCGACCTGGCCGAGATCGCCCACCGGGCGATGGAGAAGTACGGGTTCGAGCCCCGGTTCCCGCCGCGGGTCCTCGCCGAGGCCAACGCAGTCGATCCGACCCGCCTCCCTCGCGGACGGCCGGGGACACGCGACCTCGCCGGCCTTCTCTGGTCGTCTATCGACAACTGGGACTCGATGGACCTCGACCAGATCGAGTACTGCGAGCGCGGACCCGGCGACGAGATCCATGTCTGGGTCGCCATCGCCGACGTCGATCTCTTCGTCGACGAACGGTCGGCGACGGACCGGTACGCATCCCACAACGGCTTCTCGGTCTACACCGGCGTGGTCACCTATCCCATGCTCCCCGACCGGTTCAGCAAGGGGGTCAGCTCCCTCCTCCCGGAAGGAGACCGCATGGCCGTCGTCATCGAGTACCGGGTCCTCCCCGACGGGGAGGTGCGCCCCGGCGACTGTTACCCGGCCCGCGTCCGGAACCGTGCAAAGCTCGTCTACGAGGAGGTCGGCGCCTGGCTCGAGGGGCAGGGTGAGATACCGGCGACCGTCCGCGACACCCCGGGTCTCGAGGAGCAACTCCGGCTGCAGGAAGAGGCGATGCGGCGGCTCAGGCGCCGGCGGCGGGAACAGGGGGCCCTCGTGCTCAACACGATCGAGGCCGAACCCCTGATGGAGGGCGAGATCGTCAAGGACCTCGTGGTCCAGCGCGAGAGTGCGGCGCGATGCCTGATCGAGGAGTTCATGGTCGCCGCGAACGGGGCGATGGTCGCCTTCCTCGAGCGGGCCGGCTCCCCCATGCTCCAGCGGGTCGTGCGGGTCCCGAAGTACTGGGACCGGATCGTGGCGACGGCGGGCCTCTACGGCGAGACCCTGCCGCAGGACCCCGACGCGAAGGCCCTCGCGGGTTTCCTCGCCAGGCGCAAGGCGGCAGACCCCGACCGCTTTCCCGACCTCTCCCTCACCGTCATCAAGCTCCTCGGCCCCGGCGAGTACATGGCGCTCGAACCGGGGGCCGAACCGGACGGGCATTTCAGTCTCGCGGTGACCGATTACACGCACGCGACCGCTCCTAACCGGCGGTACGTCGATCTCGTCAACCAGAGGATGGTCGCCTCGATCTTCGGCGGGGAGCCGTTACCCTATTCGAGTGACGAACTCGTTGCGCTCGCGGCCTGGCTCTCCGGCTGCGAGAAGCGCGCCAAGAAGGTCGAGAGGTACGTGCGCAAGGCCGCGGCGGCCCTCCTGCTCGGCCGGCGGATAGGAGAGACGTTCGAGGGACTCGTCACGGGTGCCTCCCCGAAGGGGACGTGGGTGCGGCTGATAAGCCCGCCCGCCGAGGGACGGGTGGTCAGCGGCGAAAAAGGCCTGGCGGTCGGGGACCGCGTACGGGTCAGGCTCCTCTCGACCGACCCGTACCGCGGGTACATCGATTTCGAGCGGGCCGGCGGACCTGGCCGCAGCTGAACCGCCCCCGGCGCCCCTCCCCCTCCGGGCACCCCCGTCACTGTTCCGGGTGAGCACCTCCCCGGGGAGGGCACGCTCTCTTGCCCGCCCGGACACCCCGGGGCATGGCAGAGAGACCTGAACTGCGTGCAAACGGGGTTCCGGTACCGGCCCGCGTCGTTCTTCCCGGGGGTCGCGATCTCCGATCCCGGGACGTAACCTTGGCGGGTCTCCCCGCGCCGCCGTCGCCCGTGCTCTCCATCAGTCGTGAGGCACACCGTCGCCGTCCGGGGACGGGGAGAGCGATGTCGTGGTCGCCGGGCTTCCTGCCGTGGTCCTGGGGGTCTTTAACTCGGTCGGTGCTTCCGTCGGTGTATCCTTCGTCTCCCCGGCGGTCGGTTCTTCCGTCGGAATCTCCGTCGGCTCCCCGGTAGTCGGTTCGTCCGTCGGCGTCTCCGTCGGCTCCACTGTCGCGGGGAGAGGGACCGGCAGCGTCGTCGCCCGCGAGGTCGCCGTGGTCCCGTTCGAGCCAGGGTCCTGCACCGGTGGAGTCCCTGTCGCTGTCTCGACCGGTACAGGCGTCTCCGTCGCGAGCCGTGTCGACGGCAGGTCCCGGGATCCCGTGGTGGATACCGGTATCGTGGTATTCGGCGAACCGGAAGCCTCGACGGGAGCGGACATGGTCGTTGTAGGGTATGAGACGGGAAGGGTCGCCGGCGTCTCCTTGACCCGGATAGGGGGTGTCTCCGCCGTCCAGGAATCGGCGGGCTCTGTCGCTGTCGCCACCTGGCCCGGCCTGTCCGCTGTGGGGCTTCTCACGGGTTCCGGGGACTGGAGCGGCTGCGACTCATCGGATGCCGGCAACGTCCCTCCGATCGTCGTGGGGGACGTCCCCGTCTGGGCGATCGTCTCGATGATCGGGGTGGGCCGTGGTGTGGTGAGGGTGGTCGATGCCGTCGTCGGCAGCGTGGTCGGCGTCGTGGCGGGCTCGGGTACGGAGATCGGGGTGATGCCCCCGTCCGACGACGCTCCGCTCGCTGCCCCGGAAGAGAGGAGGGCGGCCGGCGACGGGAGGGCGGGCAGGAGGAAGCCCACCGTGAAGATCACGATCAATCCGGCGACGCCCAGGCCGATCACGCTCCTGATGGCCCGGTCCTCGTCCATGGATGCCCGATTGTCTCTCGCAGGGATTAAGGTTGCGACCGCCCGGCATCCTGCCCGGGTCTCAGCGCCGGCATTGGAACGCGATCGTGCCAGGCTCGGGCCCGGGTCCCGCACGTTCGAACCCGTTCTTCTCGAGCACCCGGATCGAGGCCGCGAGGTCCGGGTACGTGTACGCGGAGATCACCCGGACGGCGGGATTCCTGAACCCGAACTCGACCAGGGCCGCCACGGCCTCGGTGGCGAACCCCCGCCCCTGGTACCGGTCGAGCACCGAGTAGCCGAGAGCCAGCATCCCGACACCCTCGTCGGTAAAACCACCGTTCCCGACGAGGACGCGCCGCCCGTCCTCGTCGAGCACCCAGTAGAAGGCGGCGATCTTCGGTCCTGACGGGTCGGAGGCGAGGTCGATGAACTGTCGCAGGGTCTCGTCGTCCATGAGGGGCGGCGGCCAGTCGGCGGGGATCTCCGCCCCGAGCGTCCCTGCGAGACCGGGGCTGTTCTCGAGGTCGGCGCGGAAGAGAGCCGCGGTTCCGGGCACGAGCTCCAGCCGGGAGGTCCGAAGCACCGGTAGGGACATGACCACGAAATTGTCGCCCGGGGTAAAATAGTGCGCGTCTGGACGCGCGCTCGGCCCCCGTTATCCCATAGGGGGAGACCCCCTGAGGAACCGTCTCGGGCCCCGGGCTCCCGTTCGGACCCCGGGTACCGCCCGGTCCCGAGACTACAATCCTTCCGGTCCGCGCGCGACGTGTAGGATCTCGGAATCATTTCACTCACACAACCACCTCTGTGCGTACCCGAAGATCCGTTCCGGCGGCAATCGTTCAACGAAGACCGTTTCGGGCACCTTATAGTCCAAACTGGCATGAGGTTTG
>JAAYEG010000010.1 GCA_012728895.1 Methanospirillum sp.
AATCCAGCTGCCGTGATCGCATCCAGGCACCGGGCGATGTACGCGACTTTCGAGGTGCCTTTCGTCACCGGATAGACCGCCAGCGTCACCTGGCGATTTCGGGTGATCGCATAGACGGTGACATACGAGTAGAAGTCGTTGGTCGATTTCTTCAGCTGGCTCCGGATGATATACCCGTCGTTCTCCGGGACAACCGTTCCGTAATACGGGTCATTCGTGAAATCGATGGCAAAGGTATACTTTTTCCCTGGTGTCAGGACAGAGGAGAGATTGTGGCCCAGAATTGCCGTATTCACGGCTTCCAGGTCAGCCATGGAGAGCTTGGCCAGATGATACCGAAGGGAAGTCTCACATGGACTCCGTTCCAGCAGAAAACTGATGGAATGAATGGATTGCTGCATCGCAGCCATTCCCACAAGCGTACGGAAGACCGTGGTCTGGGTTAGCGACCCCTGGATCGGAATGCTCAGATGCTGATCGAGAGCAGTGACAGCGAGATCGAAGCATTGATTCGGTCGAATAGACGAACCCTGGGTGCAGGTAGTGCCTCTGGGTTGAGGAACCATGAGGAGGCAGCCTGCATAGTATATAGATCTGCCGCTTTTCTCCTCAAATCAACGATCGCAGAGACATCAGGGCCTGTACGAAATTAGTGAACTACTGGGACTTCGGGAAGAACTTCTCGAAGTACGGACAGTACTACGAAGACTTCCTGAGTGCCCGGGACACCCGCGGCATCCACGACCCGCTGACGCTCGACCTCCTGCCGCGCATCCAGGTCTACCGGGACGACATCCTGCCCGGGGACGCCCCGCCGCTCGGCCGGCTGTCGGCGCCGGTCGTCGCGGCCTTCATCAGCCATGCCCACGTCGACCACTGCGGCCACGTCGGCATGCTCGACGACCGCATCCCGCTCGTCTCGACCCCGACCACCGCCGCCATCATCAAGGGGATGCAGGACTGCGGGCGGTCCTCGCTCGACGCCTGCATGGCCTACGTCATCCCCCGCGTCGAGGGCGAGGACCCCCGGTACCTCCCGTCCTCGAAGCCGGCGGTCCCGTGCCAGGGCAGGGACTTCCTGCTCACGGCCCCGCCGTCGGACGAACTGCTCGAGTTCCTCGCGTACCGGCCGGGGTCGTCGGGGAGGACGGCGAGGAAGCTCTGCGCCGGGGAATGCTGCTGCCACCGGGACCGCGCCCTCCCCTTCCAGGCCTTCGCGTTCGAGGTCGACCACTCCATCTACGGCGCGGCCGCGTTCGTGATCGAGGACGACACGACCATCGCGTACACCGGCGACATCCGGTTCCACGGGCAGCACGAGCGCGAGGCCGGGCAGTTCCTCGACAGGGCCCGCGAGGCCTCGGTCCTGATCATGGAGGGGACCAGGGCCGGCGACGATGTCGCGGCCCCGACCTCGGAGCAGGCCGTCGCCGAGGAGTCCCGGGCGGCCGTCGAGGCGGCTTCCGGCCTCGTCATCGCCGACTTCGGCCCCCGCAACTTCGAGCGGCTCGAGGCGTTCCTGGGGATCGCGGCGAGGACCGGCCGCGACCTGGTCGTCCCCGCGAAGGACTACTACATGCTCCGGTCGCTCGAGTGCGCCGACGGCGCCTGTCACGCGGCACCGGGGGTCCGGATCTACCGCGAGGTCGGGAGCGACGACCGCAACGAGCGGAAGTGGGAGGCGGAGATGGCGGAGCGGGGGGCCGCGCCGGGCTACGTCGACCCGGAGGCGATCCGCGGGGACCCGGACCGCTTCCTTCTCTGCTTCTCGTTCTACGATATGAAGCACCTGCTCGACATCAAGCCCGACGCGGGGACCTACATCTACTCGGCCTGCGAGGCCTTCAACGAGGAGATGGTGATCGACTTCCGGCGCCTCTGGACCTGGCTCCGGCGCTTCAACTTCGACGTCCACGGCTTCAGCTGCGACCGCGTCGCGAACGGCGACGACACCCCCCGGTTCGACGCCCGCTTCCACGCCTCGGGCCACGCCGGGCCGGCGGACCTCGCGCGCATCGTCGACCGGGTCGACCCCGACCACCTCATCCCGGTCCACACCGAGCGGACGGACTGGTTTGTCGAACAGTTCGAGAACGTCGTGGCCATGCGGGACGGGGAGACGCGTGCCTTCTGACGCGGTCTACGTCGCCCTCCTCGGCCGGTCCGGGTGGGCCGTGCTGAACACCTACTACGCCGTGCTCCGCGAGGGCCGTTTCGTGCCGGACGAGATCCGCGTCTTCACCGAGAGCAGCGAGGAATCGCTCCTCGGGCCCGTCATGGACGGTCTCACCCTCATCACCGGCGCGTTCGGCGGCGCGGCCACGATCTCGAAGACCGTGATCGCGGACGCGGATTTCCTGGACGCGGGAAGGAAGATCTCATCGCTCGTCCGGGAGTGCAGGGCCGGGGGGAAGCGGGTCGCCATCGATATCACCTCCGGCCGAAAGGCCCTGGTCGTGGGCGCGCTCGTCCCGCTCCGCGACACCGACGTCGACCACATCTTCTACCTCGACATTACGACGACCGAGGATAACGCGCTGCCGTACATGATGATCCCCCTGCCGATCCAGCGGCTCCGGGACTTCGCGCCGGATCGGCAGCAGAGTGAGGCATGACCGCCGATATCGCCATCGCGCCGGCCGAGATCCAGCTGGTGCTCAACCAGTTCGACCGGACCCGGCTCGAGGTCTCGTCCCCGCTGCACGGCCTCGACGTGGCGACGCTCGAGGCCAATCAGACCAGGTACCGCTTCCTCCATCTTGCGGGCCCCGACGATTTCGAAACCCCTGGAATCGAGGCCTGGGGAGCGGAGATCGACGAGACCCCCCTGTACACGGATCTCCGCGACAGCCTGCTCTATGCCGGCGTTGCCCGCTACGAGAATATCGGCGCGTTTTACGAGCGGCGGCGGATGCTGCAGACCCTTTCGAAAGGGGTCAGGTTCGTCCTTGACACCAACACCTTCTATCACGGGTTCCCGGAGTGGTCGGGTCTTGATGGCGACGAGTTCATGATCCCCGACGTGGTGAGGGACGAGATTACGAGCGGACTGAACTGGAAATACCGGCCGGGCGACATTGCTACGCTGAAACGGTCGACACTGCGGGCCAATGCCGCGCTGCTCGACGAGCTCGCCAACCAGCGCACGAAACGCGCTCGTCGCGCAACCCATTTTGCGCTGGCCCAGCTTCAGCGGATCACCGACGACGCGACACAGCTCCAGTCCGACGAGGGATCCACGAGCGATAAAGAGGAGAACGACGCCCGGATCGTCAGGACGGCGCGGGCCTTCGAGCAGGAGAAGAACCGGCTTCCCGTGATGCTGACCGCCGACCAGAACCTGGCCACTCTGTGCAGGGCCAGGGGAGTCGAGGCCTTCCTGTTCGTCCTGCCGGGGGAGAATCTGCCGGGGTCGACCGGGTTTGGCGAGGTCTGCCGGTGGCTCTGCGCCCTCGCGGCCGTCTGGGGCGTCGTGAAGGTCAACTCGGTCCTCCTCTTCTCCGAGTGGCGCGGCAGGACCGACCAGCGCTACCCGGTCAAGGTGCGGTTTCTTAACGACGGAATGGCAAACGATTGTATTCGGGACCTGCAGCTATGCCGCGAACTGGGAGCCCTCGGGATCGAGCGATAACGGCGGTGCTGTTCGACATCGACAACACCTTCTGGGACCTGATCGAGGCGAAGCAGGCCGGGTGCCGGGCGGTGGCGGACTGGCTCGGGCGCGGCGACGGCGACGAGCTCTTCGGCTACTTCTGCCGGCCGGTCCTGGACTTCGAGCACCCGGGCCACCTCCGTGATTTCCTCGCCGATCACGGGTGCAGGGACCCGGCCCTCCACGAGGAGGGCCTCGGCCGGTACCGCTCGGCCCTGCTCGACGCGCTCGAGGTCTACCCGGGCGTGGCCGAGACCCTCTCCCATGTCCGCGGGCTGGGGCTGCGGACCGGGATCGTGACCGACGCGTACGACCGCGACGCGCGGGACCGGCTCGAGGTGGCCGGCCTCGACGGCCTCTTCGACTGCGTGGTCGCGTTCGAGACGACGCGGCAGCGGAAGCCGGCGCCGGCCCCGTTCCGGGTCGCGCTCGCGGCCCTCGGGGTCCGGCCGGGCGAGGCGGTCTACGTCGGCGACAGCCTCGAGCGCGACATCGGGCCGGCGCAGCGGATGGGCATGGTCGCGGTCCACGCGGCGTACGGCGACCGGAATATCGGGCCGCAGCCGGACGTGACCCCGGACGCGACGATCGACGGTATCGCGGTTCTGCTGGAAGTACTCGGAGAACAACCAGGACACGGTCCATTTCCCGGTCACCCAGAACGCCATTGCATCGATCATGAAAATGGGATCACAAGAAATACCGATCCGTGAAAAAAATCGATTGAAAATCGATCCCGATCGCTTTAATATTCGGATAACAATTCCTTCATTGCGTTAGCATGACGTTGCGTTTTTTCCATGGCAGGACGGGAAGGAAGCGCCATGAGACCGAGCAGCTCGCGGAGATGAGCCGCGCGATCCTCGATTCGGGCATCCATTCGGAGGAGAGCCCGACCTTCATTTTTATCGGATTTTCGCCTGGACAACTCGCAGGTTGACTGTCTCCTGGTCACACGCAACGCTTTGATCGTCATCGATTTCAAAGCCTACCGGGGCGTCATCCGTGGAGACGAGAACAGGCCATGGTGGTAGTGTCTCGATCTTTCTGTAAAATTGCCGAACCCTGACTCCTTGAGGAATCATTCTTCATCCATTGACAAATACCTTCTGCCGGTTACCCACTCTTCATTGACGTCCATCAAGATCGCCCCGA
>JAAYEG010000079.1 GCA_012728895.1 Methanospirillum sp.
GAGGAGCGCGGCGTGGACGAAACCCAGGAGGAGCGCGGCGTAGATCGCGAGGTGGACGTGCCTCCACGCGGCGAACCCCGACCGGAGCAGGGCGGCGGCAACGGCGATCGCGACGAGGAGCAGCGCGACCAGTCCCGCCGCCGGCGCAAACCATGGCCCGGCGAGGGCGCCGCCCGGCGAGACGGAGGGCGTGGAGGCGCGCACCCCGACGAGGAGCGCGTGGAACGCGATCGCCGCGATCCCCTGGGCGCCGAGGGCGTGGTGGACTGAGAGGAACGGTCTTCCGAAGAGCCGGATCGACTTTCCCGCGAAGAGCGTCGTGAGGGCCGCGAGCCCGAGCGAGAAAAGAGCCCAGAGCCCCGCGATCCGGATCCCGGCGGTGATCGTGTCCGGGGCCGGGGTGCGGTACGCGGCCGCGGCGACGGCGAGGAAGACCAGGACGAGCGCGAGCCCGCCCAGGGTGCCGGCGCGGGTCAGCCGCTGCATGGTGTCCTGTCGTCGGCGACGCACGAAGAGGGTTTCGCCGGGGAGCGACGGGGTGGCGGGCTCCGGGGAGAGGTGGTTCTGCCTGAAGGGTTATCTCGCCCCGGCCCCAACCGGGTGACCGCGGGACGGGCGAACCGGGAGCGCGCCCGCCCCGGCGGCTCGCAGGGTGACCGGATGGACCGGGAACGGGTTTACAGGGGGATCCGGGAGGGGTACTCCCGGGCCGCGGACCGGGGACGCGGACCCGGAGCGGCGGCGATCGGCCGGCGGATCGGGTACTCGGACGACGAGATGGACGCCGTGCCGGCGGAAGCGAACCTCGGGCTGGGCTGCGGCAACCCGGTGGCCCTGGCGGACCTCCGGGCCGGCGAGACGGTGCTCGACCTGGGCTCTGGAGCGGGGTTCGACGCCCTCCTCGCGGCGCGGGAGGTGGGAGAGGGCGGCAGGGTGATCGGGGTCGACATCACCCCCGCGATGGCCGCGCTGGCCCGCGCGAACGCCCGCGCGGCGAGGGATGCAGGGGTCGCGTTCCTGCTGGGCGCGATGGAGCGCCTCCCGGTGGCGGACGAAACGATCGACGTCGTGATCTCGAACTGCTCGATCAACCTCTCGCCCGCGAAGGAGGAGGTCTTTCGCGAGGCCTTCCGCGTCCTGCGGCCCGGCGGGCGGCTCCTGGTCTCGGACATCGTGATGGTCGCCAGGCTCCCCGGGCGCGTCCGGGACTCGATCGTCGCGCTCGACGGCCGGATCGCCGGCGCGCCCTCGCGCGACCGCTACCTCGCGCTGATCGCGCGCGCGGGCTTCGCGGGGATCGAGGTGATCGGCGAGGCGCCGTTCCCTGTCTTCTGCATGGCGAACGACCCGACGGCACAGGCGGTCCTGGGCGACCTCGCGCTGACGCCGGGGGAAATCCGGGCGACCGGGTCTGCGATCGCGTCGATCCGTGTCCGGGCCTTCCGGCCGACCACGGAGTAAAGAGAGCGAGAGGATCAGCCGGTCCCGAGGTAATGGCCGAGGGGCTCGAGGGTGAGCCGGCGCCTCCCGATGGCGTCGATCGCGAGGGCCGCTGCCTTCGCGGCCGCCAGGGTCGTGATGTACGGCACCCCGTAGTCGACGGCCATCCGCATGATCTGGTAGTGGTCCTGGCGGGAGGCCTTGTCCGCGGGGGTGTTCATGATCAGCTGGATCTCGCCCCTGCGCATCATGTCGATCACGTTCGGCGAGCCCTCCATGACCTTCCGGACGAGCTGTGCCTCTATCCCGGAGGTCTGGAGGTTCTCGACCGTCCCCTGGGTCCCGTAGATCTCGAGCCCGAGGCCGGAGAGGATCCGGGCGATCTCGACCAGCTCGCCGTGCTGCTCCCCGGTCACCGAGATGAAGACGTTGCCCGAGGTCGGGAGCGCGTTGTCGGCCGCGATCAGGGCCTTGTAGTAGGCCCGGCCGAAGTCGTAGTCGATCCCCATCACCTCTCCGGTGGACTTCATCTCGGGCCCGAGCACGGTGTCGACCCCGGGGAGCTTGTTGAACGGGAGCAGCACCTCCTTGACCGCCACGTGGTCGAAGGTCCGCTCGGCGTACCCGAGGTCGGCGAGACGGCGGCCGATCATCACCTTCGCCGCGACCTTCGCCAGCGGGATCCCGGTCGCCTTCGAGACGAACGGGACGGTCCGCGAGGCCCGCGGGTTCGCCTCCAGGACGTAGACCGTGTCGTCCTTGACCGCGAGCTGGAGGTTCATCAGCCCGACGACGCCCAGCCCGAGCGCGATCCGGCGCGTGTAGTCGCGGACCCTCGAGAGGACCGAGTCCGAGATCGACTGGGTCGGGATCACGCAGGCCGAATCGCCCGAGTGGACCCCCGCCTCCTCGATGTGCTCCATGATCCCGCCGATCAGGACCTCCTCGCCGTCCGAGACCGCGTCGACGTCGAGCTCGATCGCGTCCTGGAGGAACGAGTCGATCAGGACCGGGTGCTGCCGCGAGACACGGATCGCCTCCTTCATGTAGGTCTTGAGCTCGACGTCGTCGTGGACGATCTCCATCGCCCGCCCGCCGAGGACGTAGGACGGCCGGACCAGGACCGGGTAGCCGATCTCGTTGGCCACCCGCAGGGCCTCCTCCCCGGAATAGGCGGAGGAGTTCGGCGGGCTCGGGATCCCCAGGTCGTCGAGCAGGGCGGCGAACCGGTCCCGGTCTTCGGCCATGTCCATGGCGTCGGGGCTCGTCCCCAGGATCCGGGTCCCCAGGTCCGCCTCCCGGATCGCCTGCCCGATAGGGAGCGCCAGGTTGACCGCGTTCTGGCCCCCGAACTGGACCATGACCCCCTCGTAGTCGTCGCTCTGGATCACGTTCATCACGTCCTCGAGCTGCATCGGCTCGAAGAAGAGCCGGTCCGAGGTGTCGAAGTCTGTCGAGACCGTCTCGGGGTTGTTGTTGACGATGTGGACCTCGACCCCCTCCTCGCGGAGCGCCGTGACCGCGTGGACCGTGCAGTAGTCGAACTCGATCCCCTGCCCGATCCGGATGGGGCCCGATCCCAGGATCAGCACCTTGCGCCGCCCGGACCGCGAGAGCTCGGACCCGGGCTCCGCGGTCGAGTAGAAGTACGGTGTCCGGGCCGGGAACTCCGCCGCGCAGGTGTCGACCATCTTGTACGCGGGCGGGTCCAGGAGCCGCCCGATCTCGGCCGGTTCGAGCCCCGTCAGGCCCGCGAGCTCGGCCCGCGAGAAGCCGTACTGCCGGGCGAGCCGGAGGTCGGACGCGTCCGGCCCCTGCGCGTCCCGGAGCCGGTCCTCGAGCTCGACGATGTTTTTGATCTTTTCGAGGAAGAACGGGGCGATGTTCGTGAGGTCGGCCACCTCCCCGACCGTGAAGCCCTGCCGGAAGGCGTCGAAGAGGCAGCCGAACCGCTCGTCGGTCGGGTACGAGAGCAGCATCCGGATCTCGTTCCTGTCCGTGTGCGTCGCGATGTCGGTGTCGAGGGAGCGGATCGCCTTCTTGAACGCCTCCTCGACCGTCCGCCCGATGGCCATCACCTCCCCCGTCGACTTCATCGCGGTGGTCAGCGTCCGGTCCGCGTGCGTGAACTTGTCGAAGGGCCAGCGCGGGACCTTGACCACGATGTAGTCGATCGAGGGCTCGAACGAGGCCGGCGTGCACCCGGTCACCGTGTTGGTGATCTCGTCGAGCGAGAGCCCGATCGCGATCTTCGCGGCCACCCGCGCGATCGGGTACCCCGTCGCCTTGGAGGCGAGGGCCGACGAGCGCGAGACCCGGGGGTTCACCTCGATCACGCGGTAATCGCCGTCTTTGAAACCGAACTGGATGTTGCAGCCGCCCTGGACGTCGAGGGCGCGGATGATCTTTATCGAGGCCGTCCGGAGGGTCTGGAACTCGTCGTCGCGGAGCGTCAGGATGGGGGCGACCACGACCGATTCGCCGGTGTGGATCCCCATCGCGTCCACGTTCTCCATCCCGCAGATGATGATGCAGCAGTCCTTCGCGTCCCGCATCACCTCGAACTCGATCTCCTTCCAGCCGATCACCGACTCCTCGACGAGCACCTGGTGGATGCGCGAGTTCTGGAGGCCCAGCTCCACGATCCGGCGGAGCTCCTCTTCGGTGTGGGCGACGCCGCCGCCCGCGCCGCCGAGGGTGTAGGCCGGCCGTATGATCGCGGGCAGCCCGACGGCCTCGAGGGCCTCGCCCACCTGGTCGACCGAGTTCAGGATCATCGACCGCGGGATCGGCTCCCCGATCTCCTCCATGAGCGCCTTGAACTGCTCGCGGTCCTCGCCGCGGTAGATGGCCTCGAGCGGGGTGCCCAGGATCTCCACCCCCTCGAGCGCGCCCATCTCCGCGAGCTCGGCGGTCATGTTCAGCCCCGTCTGGCCGCCCATCCCCGAGAGGATGCCGTCGGGCCGCTCCTTCTCGATGATCTTCGCGATGATGTCGGCCTTGAGCGGCTCGACGTAGATCACGTCGGCCGTGTCGGGGTCGGTCTGGATCGTCGCCGGGTTCGAGTTGACCAGCACCACCTCGACCCCCTCCTCGCGGAGCGCGCGGCAGGCCTGCGACCCGGAGAAGTCGAACTCGGCCGCCTGGCCGATCTGGATCGGGCCCGAGCCGATCAGCAGGACCCGGCGGATCTCGCTGCGCCGGGGCATTCAGCGGCCCCCCAGCATGGAGTCGAAGAAGTGGACCTCGGAGTCGCGCGGCCCCCCGTGCGCCTCGGGGTGGAACTGGACGCAGTGGATCTCGAGGTCCGGGACGTCGAACCCCTCGGCGGTGCCGTCGTTCAGGTTCACGTAGCTGGCATCGGCACCCTCGGGCAGGGACCAGGCATCGACCACGAACCCGTGGTTCTGGGTCGTGATGAAGATCCGGCCGTCGCGGTACCGGACGGGCTGGTTCGAGCCCCGGTGGCCGAACTTCATCTTGTAGGTCGACCCGCCGAGCGCGAGGGCCGCGAGCTGGTTGCCCATGCAGATCCCGTAGATCGGGAGCCGGCCGATCAGGGCGGAGACGGTGCGGACGGGAGCCGTCGCCCGGACGGGGTCGCCCGGTCCGTTCGTGACGAAGAGCAGGTCGGGCTTCCAGGCCTCGATCACGTCCGGGGGCGTGTCGTGCGGGAAGACGCCGACCTCGGCGCCGCGCCGGAGGAGGCTGACCATCATGTTCTTCTTGATCCCCAGGTCGAGCACGGCCACCCGCCTCCCGCCCCTGCCCGGCACCGCGTAGAACGCGGGGGTCGAGACGGCCGGGATCAGGTCCTGCTCGGTGAGCGGCGGCACGGCCCTCGCCAGCTCGACTGCGTGCTCGGGCGTCGCGTCGTCGCCGCAGACGAGCCCGGAGCGGAGCGCCCCCTGCTCGCGCGTGCCGATCGTGAGCGCCCGGGTGTCGACGCCGCTGATCCCGAGGAGGCCGTGCTCGGCGAAGTACCGCCCGAGCGGCCCGTTCGCCTCGGGGACGGCGGTGATCTCGCGGGCCACGCACGCGAGGGCCCTCACCCCCGTCGACTGGAAGTTCTTCTCGTCCACCCCGTAGATCCCGATCTGCGGGAACGTGAACATCAGGATCTGCCCGGTATAGCTCGCGTCGGTCAGGGCCTCCATGTACCCCGTCATCTGGGTCGTGAAGACGAGCTCGCCCGCCGTCTCGCCCTCGACCCCGAAGCCGTCTCCGACCACCGAGGTGCCGTCTTCGAGCCCCAGCACCGCCTTCATGATTAACCAGATCCAATGCGCGGGGATCGGTATTAACCGTAGTGAAGCCGGGAAAAACGAGAAAAATTGGGAGAGGAGCTCAGATGAGCTTGAAGATCGGGTGGTCGTCGGCCTTGACGTCGACCCCGAGGTCGCGCGCGGCCTCCAGGATCACGATGTCGCCGTAGGCCTGGGCCGTGATCATCGCCTCGACGTTCTCGATCGGGCCGAACATGATGAGATCGGCGCCGAGCGTCGTGGCCATCAGGTTGCAGCCGATATCGGGGGCCGACCAGGCGGCCTGGACCATGCCGTCCATCCCGCCCAAGTAGTGGTGGAGGAGCTGGGCCTTGACGTTGTCCTTGCCCTCCAGCGTGGCGACCATCTGGGACGGGTTCTTCTTCGTGCCCTTCCACCGCTTCAGCCAGGTCCAGGAGACCGTCATGTTGTGGTACGCGCCGCCCGTGGGGTAGCCGTGGATCGCCTTGCAGGCGAGGATCTCGCGGTACGAGCCGCCCGAGCCGAGCCCGAGAGGGGTCGCGGCCGTGTCCAGGATCGGGCGCGTGATCCCGCACTCCTCGGCAATCTGGATCATGCCCTTCTCCTGGCCGGCGACGCCGCCCTCGTTCAGCACCTTCTGGCGGCCGAAGACCGACGGGTCGGCCGGGTTGAACGCCAGCACGATCGCGGCCGTGACGTCCGACGCGGCGATCACGTCGATGTTCTCCTGCCCGATCGAACCGTTGATCGAGTTGTAGATCGCGCGGTCCGCGACGCCGACTTCGGTGACGTACTTGGTCGCGTGGGCGAGGGCCGCCGGGGCAGACGAGTCCATCAGGAACGCCGTCTTGTTGTCGATCGTCGTGAACCAGTCGATGTAGCTCTCGAACGCCTCGCCGAACTCGCCGATGATCTGGATGAAGAACGGGATCCCCGTCAGATCACCCAGCTCGAGGCAGCGGTTCCAGAGCCCCTCGGCCGTGTCCTTGTCGATCTCGCCCGTGTGGTCGTTCTTCACAATCTCGTGCTTGTTGTAGAAGATCGAGGCGCCGAGCACGGTTGGATACTCGCCGGGCTGGCCTCCGATCATGGTGCCGTTGAAATCCCAGACACTCTGTTCCTTCTCAAACCTGAACATGGTTTCTCACACCTCCGTTAGTCTCATACCAGCACGGCAAACTTCGAGAGCAGGATGATGATCATGATGTAGACCATGATCCCTGCCACGAGGCCGTACAGAATCCCGATGTCACGCCCGACCTTGCGGCCGACCCGCTGGGCGATCTCGGCGTCCGCGAACTCGATATTCTTCTCGATCTGGTCGAGGCGCCGCTCGATCTCGAGGAACTGGGGGTTCGCCGAAGCGGCCGCCAGCTCGACGCCGGCGCCGCCGGCCTCCTTGACCTCGACGACCATCGCGTCGCCCTCGAACGCGCCCGGGTCACGGGCGGTGAGCTCGGCGATCTTCGCCTTGATCGCGCCCAGATCCTCGGTCTCCATGATGTTGACCGTCTCGA
>JAAYEG010000011.1 GCA_012728895.1 Methanospirillum sp.
AGCGGTGCGATCAACGTTGAAGATCATCCAGCTGATTCCTGCACTCAGAAGTCACGGATAGGCGAAAGAGGCGAGATGTGATGATGAATGATTATAATCATGGAGGGGAATTAGCGAAGTACTGAGTATTCATTTTCGGGGCTGGGCTGGATTTGAGGTTCATATCCCCCGACGGCCTTGACGGTTCGAGCCGTTGCATGTTTGTTCCGTGATCATACGCGAACCCACGCCTCGACGCGCCGCCGAATGTAGCTCAGCCGCCCGGGCCGACGTCACTCCGCCCGGTATCCCGGCTGCCCCGCATCACCGCGCCATCAGCGCGAACACGCCCCACCCGAGGTATTCACGCGTGTACGCGGCGTAGCGTTCCGGTTCCAGGGTCAGTCTCTCCCGAACCTCTTTCGCGAAGTCGTCGTCGGGATTCGCGTCGAGCCACCGGCGCATGGTGAGCCACTTTGCCGCTTCGTACCTGTCCCAGCCTTCCCGGCCGGCCAGGACCATCTCCACGACGTCGTAGCCGAGGTCGCCGAACGACGCGAGAAGGTCCGGGAGCACGAGAAATTCGGAGATGGAACCGGCATCGCACCCCCTGGCAACGTCTTCCGTCGGTGGTAACCGCAGCCAGTAGGGCTCGCCGACGAGGATGATTCCTCCGGGGCGGAGGCTCTTCGCCAGGAGTTCGATGGTGCCGGCGACTCCCCCGCCGATCCACGTGGCACCGATACAGGCGGCCACGTCGACCTTCTCGGCGGCCACGTAGCCGGCGGCGTCGCCGTGGACGAACTCGACCCGGCCGGCGACGCCGAGCTCTTCGGCGCGGCGTTTCGCCTGCCCGGCGAACAGCCGGCTCATGTCGACGCCGAGGCCGGTGATGCCGTGATCGCGCGCCCAGGTGCAGAGCATCTCGCCCGAACCGCTGCCGAGGTCGAGCAGGCGGGCTCCCGGTTCCAGGCGCAAGGCCGCGCCGAGCGTGGCGAGGTTCTCCGGTGTGAACGGGTTGTGGATGCGGTGAGCACTCTCGGATATGGTGAAGATACGCGGGATGTCCATTGAGCCAGCTCCATGTCCTAGTTCAGCACGCCGGCTCATCTAGTACAGCCCCTGTCCCGGCTCCCCTTTCGCCCCCTCACTTAATTCAATAGTATCACACCGGCAGCCACTGCTGCCCCGTCGCCCTCGCCGCCGCGGTGCCGACCACGGCCCGGATCGTCGGCCCCGGCGAAGGCCGAGAAGCCACGTCGCGGGCGCGGATGGCGGCCGACAGGTTCTCAACGGGGTGGTCCTCCTTTCGTTCGGGACACAAGGGGGGGGAGGTGCCGGGGAGCGAGGCCCGCCGCTCTTCGGCATCGCGGCCCTCGTCCCCGTCGCGTTCGTCCCACTCGCCGCACGGGCGACAGCCGGCCTGCACGGCGGTCTGGTTTGCCGCGGTCCCGAGTTCTCCTGTCATCGGGACCTCACGCCGAGTACGTCAGTGCGAACACGTTGTCCTGGAGCCACCGCCGGAAGGTCTCGTTATCGCTGAAATGTCGGTAGAGCTCGGTGTCGTCGGTCATGATCGCGTCCATCACTCGCTGCAACGCCCTGTCGTGCTCGATCCGGGCATTCTGTTTATCCGGGTTCTTCCGGGCGTTCTGATACGCGCTGTCGGCCGCGACCATCGCGGGGATCTGCTCCGTGAGCAGGCGGTGCACCCGGTCGGCATCGGTCCAGTCGATGTTGCCGAACTGGTCGTTGAAGGTCCTGAGGATGTTGGAGAGCCGGTCGAGCTCCGGCTCGGGCTTCTGACCGCCGCTTCCGGCCGTGACCGGGTCGACGACGCCGTCCTCGTCGTCGAGCCGGATCGCGATGGCTTTCTTCACCTCGACGCGGTAACTGTCCATGTCGATGGCCTCGAGAATCCCCCTCGACAAGTCCGGCTCGATCGGCGCCGGCAGTCGTGGCACCAGGAAGTTCAGGAAGATCGAGAGGCGTTCCCAGTCGGCATTCGAGAACGGCAGTATCGAGGCGAGGAACCCGTAGGTGCGGAGGAACGCCCTGGCCCCGGACTTGAACGCCACCTGCCCGTCCTCGTCGAGGGTCTGGTTGTACAGGGCGACAGATTGATCGAGGATCGGGTCGAGCCGGTCGCGGTCCGCGCCGGCGAGGTAGAGGTCGACGAGGTCGTGGATTTGTTCGCGCGTGTAGACCCCGTAGCCGTCCAGGTCCGCCTTCAGGTCGTGGAGGCGGTCGGGGTCCGTGACGTCGGAGAGGAGCGTCGTCCGGTAGTAGTCCGAGAAGGCGTGATAGATGGTCTCCGAGTCGTTCATGAAGTCCAGGACGAAGGTGTCGTGCTTCAGGGGGTGCGCCCGGTTCAGGCGCGAGAGCGTCTGGACGGCCTTGATCCCCGATAGCGTCTTGTCCACGTACATGGTGTGGAGCAGGGGCTCGTCGTACCCCGTCTGGAACTTGTCGGCGCAGATCAGGAACCGGTACGGGTCCTCCCGGATACGGTCCGGGATCGCGATCGACGGGAACCCGTTGAGCGAGGCCTCGGTCACCTTGACGCGGCCGTACTCGTGTTCGCCCGAGAAGGCGACGATCGCCCGGCAGGGGCTCTTCCTCTCGGCAAGGTACTCGTTGAAGGCGTTGAAGTACTGGATGGCGCGTTCGATCCCGTTCGTGACCACCATGGCCCGCGCCTGCCCGCCGATCTTTCCGAGCGCCATCACCTGCTGGTGGAAGTGGTCGACCATGATCTCGGCCTTGAGCCGGATCGCGTGGTCGTGGCCCTCGACGTAGCGGCGGAGCTTCTTTTGCGCCCGCTTGGTGTCGAACTCGGGGTCGTCCTCGATCTTCTTGACGAGTCTGTAGTAACTCCTGACGGGGGTGTACTGATGCAGGACGTCGAGGATGAAGCCCTCCTCGATGGCCTGCTTCATGGAATAACTGTGGAAGGGACGGTGCCGGATTGTGTCGCCCTCCCGGTAGGCCTCGCCGAAGAGCTCGAGCGTCTTGTTCTTCGGCGTGGCCGTGAAGGCGAAGTAGCTCGCGTTGGGCAGGAGCTTCCGGGCCTCCATGATCCGGTTGATCCGGTCCTCGGGGCTCTCCTCCTCGCCGGGACCCCCGGTCTCGGAGAGCGCGGCGCTCATGGCTGACGCGGTCTTCCCGCCCTGGCTCGAGTGCGCCTCGTCGATGATGATGGCGAAGGTGCGGTCCCGGTGCTCGTTCCCGATCTCGTCGAGGATGAACGGGAACTTCTGGACGGTGGTGATGATGATCTTCTTGCCGCCCTCGATGAACCGGCGCAGGTCGCCCGAGTGCTCGGCATGGCCGACGGTCGCGCCGACCTGGGCGAACTGTTTGATCGTGTCCCGGATCTGCTTGTCGAGGACGCGCCGGTCGGTGACGACGATGATCGAGTCGAAGAGGGGGGCGTCGCCCTTCGTGCGGTCGACGAGCTGGTGGGCGAGCCAGGCGATGGAGTTGGACTTGCCGCTGCCGGCCGAGTGCTGGACCAGGTAGCGGTGCCCGGGGCCGTGCAGGGGGACGCTCTCGAGGAGCTGGCGGACGACGTCGAGCTGGTGGTAGCGGGGGAAGATCTGGACGCGGGTCTTCTTCTTGGTCCTGTCGTCGCGCTTCTCGACGACCTGGGCGTAGTTCTCGAGGATGTCGGTGAGGCTGTCGCGGGCGAGGATGCGCTTCCAGAGGTAGTCGGTCTTGAGGCCGTGCGGGTTCGGGGGGTTGCCGGCGCCGTCGTCGAACCCCCGGTTGAAGGGGAGGAACCAGGAGGTCCTGCCGGTGAGGTGGGTGCAGAAGCGGACCTCGTGCTCGTCGACGGCGAAGTGCGCGATGCAGCGGCCGAACGCGAAGAGCTTCTCGCGCGGGTCGCGGTCGCGCCGGTACTGCTCGACGGCGTCGGCGACGGTCTGCCGGGTCAGGCTGTTCTTGAGCTCGAAGGTGAAGACGGGGAGGCCGTTCGCGAAGAGGCAGAGGTCGAGGGCGCGCTGGGCCTCGTCGCGGCTGTACCGGAGCTGGCGGGTGACCGTGAACCGGTTGAGGGCGTATCGCTCGGCGGCCTTCGGGTTGCCGGGGGACGGGGCGCCGTAGAAGAGGGCGAGGTCGTGGGGGCCGTGCCGGATGCCGTTGCGCAGGACGTCGATGGTGCCGCGCTTCGCGATCTCGCCCTGGAGCCGGGCGAGGAACTTCCGGCGGGCGGGGCCGTCGCTCGCGAGGCCGAGCGCCTCGGCCGCGTCGGGCTGGGTGGCCTCGAGGAAGGCCCGGAGCTGGGCGAGGTCGACGCAGTACTCGCGGTCGTAGTCCCGGGGCCGGCCGCAGGAGTAGCCGCCGCCGGCGTAGGTGAGGGACGGCTCGGCCACGCCCTCATTGCCCGGATCGCACGGGGCGCCGGTCAGGGCCGTGCAGATCAGCCGCTCGAGGCCGCGCTCGGAGGTGTCGGTGGTCATGCCCTCCGGCCGCGAATGAGGAGATCGTCAGGCGGGTGCATTGATGAGAATTGAAACCGAGAGGCCGATAAAGGGATCGCGGGCGTATTGGTGCGCCGAAAGCGCCGGCGTACCATCGGGGAGGGTCGGTGCCGGCTCAGACGTCGCGGTACACGGTGCTCCGGTGCCCGACCTCGACCACGACGATGACGAGCAGGTCGTCGAGGACCTGGAGGATCACGCGGTAGTCTCCCACGCGGAGGGAGAAGAACGGCGGGCTCCGCGCGCCCTTCAGCCGCTTGAGGTGCCGCCACGGGTCGGTCGCGGCGGCGAGGACCAGGAGCTCCGCGCGGATCCGCCGGGCCACGGGCGGATCGAGGCGGGCGAGGTCGCGCTCGGCCGCAGAAACGATGACGAGCCGGTACGTCATTCGAGGAGGCCGAGGTCGCGCATGGCGTCGTCGAGCGGCCGGTACCGTCCCGCCCGGATGTCGGCCTCGGCCTCGTCGAGCCGGCGGAGGGTCTCGCCGGAGAGCGGCTCGTCGTCGACGGCCATCGCGACCAGCCGCTCGATCACGTCGTTGAAGGTCTCGCGCGGGTGGACTTTCAGCTCCGCCAGGCGCGCCTTGGTGGCGGACTCGACCTTGATCGTCGAACAGGCGGCCATGGTACTACGGTATACCGCGGTGGACCATAAACCCGCCGCACCAGAAAGGAAGGGAGGCGCGCCTACGCCTCGATCCCGTCCGCGTCCTCTACGCCGATCTCCAGCGGGACGTCCGCCTCGGCGTCCGCCGGCGCATCGACGTCGTCGAGGATCGCCGGCTCGTCCGCCTCATCGGGGAGAGCCGCCGCCGCCGCGCGGACGTCGAACTTCCCCGTGACGACGTCGGCAATCAGGCGGGTGCGGAACTCGAGGAGGAGGTCGATTTCCTTCTGAGCGGCGACAATCCTCAGGTGGTTCTGATCTTCTGCCGCGATAAGGAATGGCACAATTCTCATCTGATCTTTGATCGGTGGAACAGGCACGGATATTTCGAATAGATCCTTCCGATTAATACCCGGAACAGCAGATTTTCCTGAATAATCCCCCTTAGATATTGCCCGGAGAAGGTAGTACCCCCATTGCGGAAGATTCCCTTGAAAATCTGTGACGAATAGGGATGTGTTGTGGGGCCAGAAGTTTTCCGTGATGAAAAAAACAGCTTCTGTAGAACCATATCGCCCCATGACAACACCTGGACCTTCGGTTCGATACTCATGATGAGTGTCAATAATGCCTCCTGAGGAAACCACAGGATATGGTCCAGGCAATCTCTTCTCTTGCGGGAGATCATAGCCTCGCTGAAGCCGAAGAGCCCACTTCAATCTCCGGATATCCCAATGCGCCGGCACGTCGCCAAGCCACTCCACCCCTGAGGGCTTGAGCGGGACGTCGGGCTCGAGCCCGCGGGTGACGGCGCGGTGGATGACGGCCTGCTTCTCCTCGTTCAGGAGCGCGATCAGCCGGCGCTTCGCTGACACCGCGCGGCGGATGCGGCGATCGGCGTGCTCGAGGAATTGGATGATGGCCGCTTGTTCGGGGAGGGACGGGATAGTGCAGGGGAGATACTTGAAATCGCTCCAGTTCAGGTTCTGCCGGAGACCTGATCCGAGGCCGTAAAAAATCTTCTTCAAATCGTACGTGTGGAGCAGAAGGTGTCCATACCTGCGATCCAGAACCTCTTCCGTGTGGAAGCAGAGATACGCCGAAGTGATGATTCCTCGATGGCTGGACAGTGCGAAACGAAGGCTGTTCCAATCGTTCTGGAGATCGGTCGGTCTTATGATGATGTCTCCCGGATCGACAACCTGATAGGTCTCGAACGACTCAGGAACGAGACCATGAAGTTTCTCCTCTGGCTTGACAACGATTTTGCCGAAACTCAGCGAAAGTACTGTCGACTCCTTCAGTCCGGTATTAGGCTCCTTCTTCTCGGTGAAGCAAGCCCGTCCCGGGAGTATATCCCAGTGCGCCGGCACGTCGCCGAGCCACTCAACAGCGGACGGCCTGTATTCAGGGTAGGGGGATAGACCGTCGATCACGTATCGTCTCCGCTCCCCAGCTGCTGTTCAAGCGCCTGGCGCACAAGGCCAAGGATGTAGGGCAGATCGTCCAGCGACGTCAGCTTGACCTCGACGTCCCCGCTGGTCCCCCGGCTCATGTTCGTGACGTCCCGGCAGAGCCCTTTCGGGTCGTAGATCTCCGAGAAGGCAATATGGAGCGACAGGTGGAGAGCCCTGGCCTGTGGCACGACGTCCACGAAGTTGGTCTCTGCCTTGTAGGTGACGTAGGACTTGAGGAACTCCTCCGTCACCCCGGTGTCGAGCGCCAGGACTCCCCGTCGGAAGGCCTCGAACAGTTCCCGCGCTGGTGAAGAGAGCAGATATGGATGATCTTCGATGGAGTACTTCGAAACCGATGGTCTCGGCCGGTACGATTCGATGACCTCCGGCGGCACCTCCGGCGCGCTCCAGACGTCGACCGCGAGCTTGGCCAGACGGGCAGCCCGCGCCAGGATGGCCTCCTCGTTCCAGTTCTCTACCTGCCCGAGTCCCTGGTTCAGCCGGAGCGGGCTGTCCCGGAATCCGCCCGCCATGTCGCGCTTCTCGGAGAAGGGGCGATCGCTGTACTCCGAGTTGTACGCCGTCAGGGTCAGGTTCCCGAGCGTGTGCAGCCACGTGCCCTGGATCCGCTCCCAATCCGGGCCGAGCGACGTCCGCCAGTCGGGCGAGAGGTTCTCGTTCTGCGGCAGGATGTGCTCGATGGTGTACTCGTCGACGATGACCCGCTCCTTGCGCTTGAAGTTCTCAAGCCGCCGCAGCCAGTAGCTCCGGCTCCGGAAGTTGTAGAGGTCGCGGTTCTGGATCTCCCGCCGGAACTCCTCGTCGGTCGGGAAGCGGCGGTACGAGGGGAGTCTGACGAAATGCGCCTTGATACTCTCGAGGTACCGGTCCTTCTTAAGGGCACGAGAGAAGGTCGCAAAGGTCTTGTTGAGCGAGTTCGTCGGGATGTTGCAGATGGCGCGCCTGAAGACGTACGACTCCACGAGCCGGACGGCCTCGATGAAATCTCCTTTCGAGAGAACGCCGGTCGAATAGTCTCGGTACAGTTCCAGCAGGAACGGGTAGGCAACATCCACCTTTAGCTCGCGAAGATCCTGGAAGACGCCGGCGAGGTCCGAGTCTCTCTCGGAGCCGAGCGCCATCGCACAGAAGTACCGGGCATAGTCGCGGATGTCAGCCACCAGCGCTTCCACCCCGGCTTCGGCAATTTCAGGCGAACGGGCATGCGCCTTGAAGGCCTCGTACACCTCCCGGACATTCGGGATCTCCCCGGTCTTGACCGTCAGGTAGTGGCGCATGAAACTGTCGAAATGAATCCCGTACGCCTCCTGTCCGAAGTCCACCTCCATCGGCCGCCAGTACTGCTCGTAGAGGCGGGTCTGCAGATCGGGCTCGAGCCCCATCAGGATAAAGTTGCGGATGAGATCGGCCTGCGTCAGTTCCCGCCCCGTCGAGTTCATGCTCTCGAAGATCAGCTGCGGGTTGTCCTGGTCCCGGCTGAGCGCGATATCGACCACCGTCAGCTTGGCTAACCCCCTGCAGAGTGCCGTAAGATCCTTTCCGCATTTAGCAGTCCATAACTTGAAGAGTGCGAAGTTTTCATCAACCCGAAGTGAAACCTCCTTTGGCAGCTCAAGGCCGCTGACAATAGCAATCAAAGTTGCCCGGTCTGTCTGGGAGAGGATCAATTTGTATTGGCGATCTCCTTTCTCCAAGGCGTTAAGAAGATAATAATTCCGGAGTTTTATGGGGGAGAATCCGTCGACGGGCTCCTGGTCGGCTTCATCCTGTTTCTCAAGGGCGTTTGCCAGGGCGGCGATCAGAAGTGTAACAGTAGTAAGGCGTTGTTGGCCATCGATGACCAGTAGAGGCAATGGATCTGTCACATGGTACAGTCCTTGTTCGATGTAGACGATCGATCCGACGAAATGCGCCGAGACGGCGTCGTTGCTACCAGTGCGGATGATGTCGTCCCAGAGCTGCCGGCACTCCCGTTCGCCCCAGCTGTAGGTGCGCTGATAGATGGGTATGGCAAATTGCGGCGATTTCTTCAGAAACGCGAGCAGGTTCGCTTGTGTAGCTCTCATCGTTACGTTCCTCCCAGAATCTCGTCCAGCAGCCCCTCGCTCTCCTTCCGCACGGCCAATATGTCGGCCCGGATCTCCTCGAGCGTCCGCATCGGCGCCGGTTTGTAGAAGTACCGGTTGAAGCTGATCTCGTACCCGACCTTCGCGCTCGCCGGATCGAACCAGGCGTCGGGCGCGTACGGCAGCACCTCGCGCTCGAGGAAGGCCTCGACCCCGCCGTCCTCGAGGAGCGGCACCTGCTCGGTGTCGCGGAGGTCGGGGTCGGGCTCGTACTCCACCACGGCCGGCCGGCCGTCGATTGTCGCCGGAAAGAGGCCGTGGAGCTGGTCGGCCTCGACTCCCCGGCGGTGGACCTTCCGGATCACCGGCGGCGCGGCCTCGTCGCGCTCCTGGCTCTCCCTGAGCGCCCTGATCTCCCTCGGGCTGTAGGCCCGATTTCCGTCGACGCCCTTCAACCGTAGCGGCCGCTCAACCGTCACCTTCCGGTAGCCGAACGCCTCGTTCACGAAGATCTTCGACTGCTCCGTCTCCTCGAACGCGAGGAAGACGTCGGTCACCCGCCGGCAGTCCTCCTCCGAGAGCTGGCAGTTCTTCTTGCCCAGGTTCTTCCGGAGCGGTTTGTACCACTGCGTCGCGTCGATCAGCTGGACCTTCCCCTTCCGGTGGTCGGGCTTCCGGTTCGTGAGCACCCAGACGTAGGTCGCGATCCCCGTGTTGTAGAACATGTTCAGCGGCAGCGCCACGATCGCCTCGAGCCAGTCGTTCTCGAGGATCCAGCGGCGGATGTTCGACTCGCCCTGCCCGGCGTCGCCCGTGAAGAGCGCCGAGCCGTTGTGGACCTCCGCGATCCGGCTCCCGAGCGGGGTCGATTGCTTCATCTTCGAGAGCATGTTCGCGAGGAAGAGCATCTGCCCGTCGCTCGACCGGGTGATGAGTGAGAACTCGGGGTCGCCGTTGTGCTCGATGACGAAGCGGTGGTCCCTGATCCCCGTCTTGCCGCCCATCCGCTCGAGTTCGCTCTTCCAGCTCTTGCCGTACGGGGGGTTCGAGAGCATGAAGTCGAACTCGCGCGACGGGAACGCGTCGTTCGAGAGCGTCGAGTACTCGGGACCACCGACGATGTTGTCCGCCGCGTCGCCCTCGCCCTTCAGGAGGAGGTCCGCCTTCGCGATGGCGTACGTCTCCGCGTTGATCTCCTGGCCGTAGAGGTGGGTCACCACTTCCTTGCCGCGTTCCCCAGCGATCTGCTGCAGCGTCTCCTCCGCCACGGTCAGCATCCCACCCGTGCCGCAGGCGCCGTCGTAGAGCAGGTAGGTGCCCGACGGGATCGCGTCGGCGATCGGCAGGAAGACCAGGCGCGCCATCAGCTTCACGGCGTCGCGCGGCGTCCAGTGCTCGCCGGCCTCCTCGTTGTTCTCCTCGTTGAACCGGCGAAGGAGCTCCTCGAAGATCGTGCCCATCGCGTGGTTGTCGAGCCCCGGCAGGCGGGGCGTCCCGTCGACTCCCAGCACCGGCTCCGGTCCCAGGTTGATCGCCGGGTCCAGGAACTTCTCGACCAGGGTCCCGAGCGCGTCCGCCTTCGCGAGGCGCGGGATCTGGTTGCGGAACTCGAAGTTGTCCAGGATCTCCTGCACGTTCGGCGAGAAGCCGTCGAGGTACGCCTCGAAGTCGGCCTTCAGCTTCTGCTGGGTCGAGCGCGCCCGCAGGTCGCGGAGGGTGAACTGCGAGGTGTTGTAGAAGGCCTGGCCGGCGGCCCGGCGGAGACCGCGGTCCTGGTTGGTCACCCCCGCCGTGTCGAGGCTCGCCTTCATCTCGAGCACGGCCGACTTGGTCGGCTCGAGCACGGCGTCGAGCCGGCGGATCACGGTGATCGGCAGGATGACATCGCGGTACTTGCCGCGCACGTAGAGGTCGCGGAGCACGTCGTCGGCGATCCCCCAGATAAAGTTGACAATCCAGTTCAGCTGTGTCTGTTCCATCTCGATTCCCTTGTGTGCATGCCCGGTGGCGGACCCGGGAGCGTCAGCCCCGGCAAAGATCGCGAAGCCACTTCACGTCGTAAGAGCCGACAGGCGGGGCGATGAACGACGGCCGCGGGAGATTCGCCATCGTCGGTGAGGGATCCGCTGTCCGGGTGGCGGCGAAAGACACCGTAAACTGACGGTGTTCGCCGATCGATTGGCCGCTGTTGTATGTCTCGCTGACCCGGTAAGATACCTTTGCGCAGATCAGCCCTACTAACCTGTCGATCTGCTGCAGCATAAGTATTGTATCGGCAGCGACTCCGGGTTCGCCGGGGGATCCCGGCGAGCGCCCCGTCGTCGGGGCGAGCGTCGCGAACACGGGGCATCGTACTTCGCCACCGCCTCCGCGCCGAGCTCCGCGCGCCCCCGATCCTGAGCCGGCCGCGCGTACGTGGCGGTGTGGGCAGTGGTGTCCGGGATATGTCCCGGGCGAGGGTCTGATATTCACACTCATCCACCTTCGCCGGCGCGTGCCGGCATCGGCGTCTCCCCCGGAATGGAATGACGGTTCTACCGTCAACCGCTGCTGCCCCGTCGCCCTCGCCGCCGCGGTGCCGGCGCGGCGACGGGGGCCGGCATGTCCAGAACGGAGCGTCCGTTCACCAGGAGAACACCTCCGGGTTCGCCTCATCGTTGTCCTTGAACCGGATCCCGCGCCAGAACCGGACGAACTCCACCTCGCCCCGGGCATTGATCACCCTGGCCCGGCCCGGGTGGGGGGTCACACCCCGGAGGATAGCTCTGAACACTCAGACCTCGCCGCTCTGAACGAAATCTCTTGAGCATCGGTCCTCCTGTCCTTTTAGCACCTTCCCACGTCTTTCCACACTATCTGATCGCGAAAGCTACCGCTCGGCG
>JAAYEG010000080.1 GCA_012728895.1 Methanospirillum sp.
GGAGTTCCCCGTGTACGCGGGGATGAACCGGCGAAACGGACAGAGCGCGCAACACTGTTAGCGAGTTCCCCGTGTACGCGGGGATGAACCGGCGTAATTCCCGCCGAGCGTGATCGTCAGGTTGAGTTCCCCGTGTACGCGGGGATGAACCTGAAGGCGTCGAGGACCTCCTTGACCTCGGGGAGAGTTCCCCGTGTACGCGGGGATGAACCGTTTGTAATTATCGGCCATTGCGCGCTTATCGAGAGTTCCCCGTGTACGCGGGGATGAACCGGTCGTCGGCTCGAGGGTCCACGCCGCGATCGCGAGTTCCCCGTGTACGCGGGGATGAACCGGTCGGCCTCTTCTCGTCGACCTTCGACTTCGTGAGTTCCCCGTGTACGCGGGGATGAACCGCCGCATGGGCACGGGGGCCGAGGTTGCGACCAGAGTTCCCCGTGTACGCGGGGATGAACCGCACGTTGGCGTCTGCCCCGTGCTGACCGTGGCGAGTTCCCCGTGTACGCGGGGATCAACCGAGGGCTTTCTTGAGGTATTTCTTGAGGTAGGTGAGTTCCCCGTGTACGCGGGGATGAATCGATGTCCTCACCACCGTTGATTCGGCCCTCACGGCCCCGGCGCGATCAGGGCCGGGGTCACGAGCAGCTCGAGCGCGCCGCTGCCTCCCGGCGCGAACCCGGCCACCTTCGCCAGCGCCCCCCGGGGGAGCCGGATCCGTCCGCCGCCCATCGCGGCCGACGCGAGCGAGGAGAGGAGGGGCTCGTGCCCGACGATCAGCACGGCTCCAGACGGGTCGAACGCCTCGAGCCGCGCGAGGACCGCCTCCACCTCCCCGTCCGGCCGGAGCTCGTCCCAGGTCTCGATCGGGGGAGGCGCGGGATCCCCCTGGAGCACCAGGACCGCCGTCTCCCGCGCCCGGACGTATGGGCTCGTCGCGACCAGGTCGATCGCGAGGTCGCGGTCCCTCATCCACCGGCCGAGACGCCGCGCGTCCCGCTGCCCCTTCTCGGTCAGATTCCGGACCGCGTCGTCTTCGCCCGGGGCCGTCCGCTCCGCCTTCCCGTGCCGGAGGACGTAGAGGTCCATGCAGTGGGATCGCAGAAGGACGATATCTAGGTTTCGCGGCCGATCGCCCCGCGGTGTGCGCCACGGAATTCGAAGACGGGTGCCGCTCTCGATGAATGGGGAAAAAAGGAGGGTGTGGACGCGTTTCGCTCAGGTGACCGTCACGGACTTCCTGACCTCTGCGGTCGTTCCGTCCGTGTAGGTGACCTTCACGAGGGGGGCAAACGTGCCCGTCGCGGGGTAGAAGAACGTCGGGTTGGTCGCCCGCGAGTTCCACGTGTTCATGTGGGACGTCGCGTCGAAGGACCACCAGACCGACTTGATCGTCTTGCCCGCGGTCGGGGTCACCGTGAACTTGACCGCTGCACCCTTCCGGGCCGTGGTCGGCGCCACGGTCATGTCCGCGGAGCCGGACGGCGCCTGGGTCGTCGCCGTGACGACGGGTGCCGAGCGCGTGGAGCCGCTCACGGAGTTCGTGATCGCGTCGGACACGGCCGGAGCCTGTGTCGAGACTGTCGGAGCCGGGGCGGCCCCGCCCGAGGTCTGCGCGGACGAGCCCGAGACCTGCGTGGATCCGCCCGAGAGCTTGTGGGTCCCGTCGCCATTCCCGGAGAACTGGTTGCTGCTGATCGCGAGCGACGGGCTCTGGATCGCCCAGAGGCCGTAGTCGCCGTTGCCGGTGGCCGTGTTGCCGCTGATCGTGCAGGAGGGCGAGTCGAAGAGGACGATGCCCGACTGGGAATGGTCGGTCACGGTGTTGCCCGTGATCCTGGTCCCGGACGAGTAGTCCAGGAAGATTCCGTGGTCATCGTTGTTCGCAGCCCGGTTGCCGGTCACGGTGTTGTCGCGGGTGAAGTCGAGGTAGAGCCCGAAGCGGTTCCCCGTCGCGACGTTGTCCGAGACCGTGTTCCCGGTCGAGTCGTAGACGATCCCGCTCCCCGTCCGGCCGGTGCCGGCCATCCAGAGGCCCATGTCGGAGTTGTCCTTCATGGTGTTCCCGGTGATCGTGTTGCCGTCGCAGTCCTGCCAGAGGAGGATCCCCTGCTGGTTCCCGCTGACGGTGCAGCCCGAGATCGTGGTGTCCCGCGTCGTGCGGAGGTTTATCCCGGCCTTTCCGTTCGAGGTGGCCGTCACGCCGGTGGCCGTGCTGGAGGCGACGCCCTTGAAGTAGAGCCCGCAGTTCCATCCCTGGAGCCGGACGTTCCTGATCTCGACGCCCGAGAGCGTCGTGCCGTCCCTGTTCACCAGAATGCCGTGGCTGCCGCCGGAACCGCGGATCGTATGGCCGTTGCCGTCGATCGTGACGCCGGAGGACTGTACCCAGATCGCAGGTGAGTTCCCGCCTGCGATGTCCTTCGCGAGGACATAGGTACCAGGCGATGAAATCACAGTCGGGCCGGTGATGCTCGTTGCGCCGAGCGCCGCGGGGATGGCCGCGAGCAGGACCAGCGCGAGCAGGCCGGACCTCAAATACAGGCTGTTCTTCATGCAGCCCTCCGGGTTGAAACCAGCCCTATAAAACCTTTCTTTTTATCGAATGACCAGGATTTTTCGAATTCTAAACGCGCTTCCCTGGTAAGACATAAATACTTTCTTGCAATTTTAACGGATCCCGGAATACCCGGACGCACGGATACGGGGGGTCGCGGGGAGGGGTGTCGCACCCCCCGCGCCCGCGAAACGGGCCCGGAAAAACACGGCAGCCGCCCCCCTTTCTGAGTCTGCCCGGGCCGGGTGGATCCGCGTCCCCCGCCCGTCCCCGTCCCGGAAAGACCGGGCCGGTCCCCCTCCTCCTCACTCGTCGAGGCGGGCCGCGACCTCTTCCCAGCCCCACCCGGGGGAGAATGGGTAGTAATGGACGCTTTCGTCCTCCCGGAAGATGAGCCCCAGCGGTTCGACCGACCCGGACCCCCCGACGCCGGTGACCGCGTACCGGACGCGGATCACGGGCGTCACCACCCGCCCGGCGGCCTCGACCGGTTCCCCGAACCGGACCGCGTCCAGGGCCTTCATGAACGGGCCTCGCGGACGAGGGCACGGACCTCGGGGCGGAGGAGGAGCCGGGCGGCCGGGACCATCACCCGGAGCGGCGACCTGACCCGGACCTCGCCGTCGGCGTCCCAGGAGAAGGCCGGGCCATCGAAGATCGGGGTCGCCTCGATCGCGAGCCATGGCTGGGCGGCGGTGATGCCCCGGAGCGCCATCAGCACCCCGAAGGCCTGGCCGGTCGTCGCGGCATCGCCGGTCCCGAAGACCAGCCCGAGCCGCACCCGGAGCCGCGTCTCCCGGAGGACGGCGACCAGCAGGCGCTGGATCGCGGGCCAGGCCACGAACAGGTCCCCGGCCCTCTCGAGCACCCGCCCGGCGCGGAGCGCGGGGGTCCCCTCTTCCGGCTCCGGCGGCGGGACCTCGGCGGGGGCGCCCGTCCCCGGTGGCTCGCGCCCGGGCACAGGAACCCGGATCGGGAGGCCCAGGACGAGGAGCTCGAGCCGCTGGCCGCCCCCGGGCTCGAGACGGAGTCGGGCCCCCAGGAGTCCCCAGGCGAGCTCGGCGGTGGTGAGCCGCTTGCGAGCGCTGACGGACGCGACGACCGGGACGAAGGTCAGGTAGAGCAGGGCGAGGACGGCCAGGATCGCGACGCCGATCGCGAGGGTCTCCAGCAGGGGCATGCGCGGGAGGGGGGAAGGGGAGGAAATGACGGTCCAGGATCAGACCGCTGTTCCGTGCCCCGTCTCCTCGGGCACCGATTCCCCGGAAACATGAATGGCTTCCGGTGTGTCCTGCCGGCCCCTGACGGCATCGATCACCTGGGGCACGATCGAGGACGAGAGCGTCCCGACCACCTCGGCCAGCGCCGATGACTTCTTCAGGAGGTGGACCTGGATGCCCGTCGGTCCGCGCACCGTCCCGTCCAGGATCACGACGGCGATCGGGCTGACGCCCGCACCGGCACCGACGCCCGAGCCCTCGCCGCCGGCGCCAGACTGCGCCTCGCCCGCCGTGCCGCTCGCGGAGGCCCCGCCGAAGCCGAAGCCGTAGCCCGCGATCGGGATCATCACCCGGTCGCCCAGCCTCACCGGTTCTCCCACAACGTTCCTGGTCGAGATCAGCCGCTCGAGCTCCGTGACGACAATCCGTATCAGCTCTTCTCCAGCCATGATTGGACCTCGTCCAGTAGATGGAGTTCATGTATAAAAATATTCTGCCCTGTTTCAACGGAATCTACACTTTCATCGGGCGATCCCCGTCCCGGAGCAGGCCCGAGGCCGTCTCCGTTTGCCGGCCCGGCGAGATCGCCGGCGGCATGCGCACCCTGATCAACCGGTCATGCCCGCTCGTCGGCGCGAGGCTCGCGGAGCACGGGAACGCATAAGAGGACCGCGCGCCCACGCCCAGCCATGAGCGAGCCCGACTGCCCCGGGGACGGGATCGACTGGGTCGAGGCCTGGCGCTGCCGTCAGCGGCGCCAGCACTCCGCGCGCAACTACAGGGACGGACGGCACCTCTGGAGCAGGGAGGAGAACGCCCGGCGCTATGACGCCTCCTCCCGCGACGAGTATGGCCCGCGGGTACGGGAGACGCTCGCCGAGCTCCCGCTCTCGCCCACCGCCCGGGTGCTCGACATCGGGGCAGGACCGGGCACGCTCGCGCTCCCGATCGCGCCGCAGGTCCGGGAGGTCGTGGCGGTCGAGCCGGCGGAGGGCATGGTCGCCGTCCTCGAGGACCACCTCGCCCGCGACGGGATCGAGAACATCCGGATCGTCCCGAAGCGGTGGGAGGACGTCGACCCCGGCGTCGACCTGGACCCGCCGTACGAGATCGTAATCGCTTCTTTCTCCATCACGATGGAGGCGATCGACGAGGCGCTCCGGAAGATGTACGCCGTCGCGGCCCCCGGCGGGATGATCGCTCTCTACTGGTTCCTCGACCCGTCCTTTTACGACCTCGCTTCGGAGGCCCTCTGGCCCGAGCTCCACGGCGGCCCGTATTACGGGCGTCCGAGGGCGGACATGCTCTTCCTGATCCTGGTGCAGCTCGGGTTCCTCCCCCGCGTCGAGGTGCTCGAGTTTGAGCGGACCTACCGGTTCACCACGATGGACGAGGCCCTCCTGCACTTCTCCTCGCACTTCAGCATCGAGGACGAACGCGGGCGGAGCCTCCTCCGTTCCTACCTCGACGGGCTTGCCCGGCCCGGGACGGGGGGTGAGGTCGTGCTTCGCCACCCCTCGCGATACGCCAGGGTCTGGTGGAAAAAGGAGTAGCCCGGCTCAGTCTGCCGGCTGCCGCGTCCCGAGCGCGGGCACGGGGGCCCGCTCGCCGAGAGAGGCGACGAACCGCTCGATCCGGAGGACGGCCTCGGAGAGGTCCTCGCGCGAGACCGCGTAGGAGCAGCGGAGGTGTCCCGCGCCCCCCTCGCCGAAGACCGAGCCCGGGACGACGGCCACCCGCTCCTCGGACAGCAGCCGCTCCGCGAACTCGTGGTCGGAGAGCCCCGTCCCCACGACGGACGGGAACGCGTAGAACGCCCCCTCGGGGAGGTGGCAGGAGAGGCCCGCCCGGTTCAGGCCCGCGACGACCAAGTTCCGGCGGAGGTGGTACTCATCGACCATCGCGCCCTTCTCGACCGAGGCGGAGCGGAGCGCCGCGAGCGCCGCCACCTGCGCCATGTTCGGGGCACAGAGCATCACGTACTGGTGGATCTTGAGCGCCGCGTCCGTGAGCTCGGCGGGGGCGCAGAGGTACCCGATCCGCCAGCCTGTCATGGCGTAGGCCTTCGAGAACCCGTTCAGGGTGATCGTCCGCTCGCGTAGGGCGCCGATCGTCGCCGCGGGGACGTGGGGCCCGTCATAGCTCAGCTCCCCGTAGACCTCGTCCGAGAGCAGCACAAGGTCGTGGTCCTCGGCGATGTCCGCGATCCCCTTCAGGTCGGACGCGGTCATGATGGCCCCGGTCGGGTTGTTCGGGAAGTTGATGACGAGGGCCTTCGAGCGCGGCGTCACGCGCTCCATGAGCAGGTCGGGGTTGAGCCGGAACCGGTCGCGCGCAAGGCACGGGACGGGCACCGGGACGCCGCCGGCGAGGGTCACGCACGGGGCGTAGCTGACGTAGCTGGGCTGGGCCACGAGCACCTCGTCGCCCGGGTCCGTTACTGCCCGGATCGCAATATCGAGCCCCTCCGAGACGCCCGTCGTGATTATCACCTCGGTAGCGGGGTCGTAGCAGAGCCCGTAGTCGCGGGCGAGGTCGTCGGTGATCCGCTCGCAGAGCGCGGGCATGCCGCGGTTCGACGTGTACGAGGTCTGCCCCTGTTCGAGCGCGTACATGCAGGCGTCGACCGCCTTCCAGGGGGTCGAGAAGTCGGGTTCGCCGACGCCGAGGCTGATCACGTCGTCCATGGTCTGGACGAGGTCGAAGAACCGCCGTATCCCGGACGGGGGGATTGCCCGGGCCGCACGCGAGATGTGGTCGCGCATGGCGGTCCCCTAGAACGAGAACGGCTGCCGCTCGCCGCCGCCCTCGCGGGGCGGGAGGAGGAGAGTGCCGTTCTCTTTGTACGACTTCATGATGATGTGCGTCGCGGTCTCGCGGATCCGCTCCATCGGCGCGATGTGCTCCGAGACGAAACGGGCGATCTCCTGCATGTCCCCGCCCTCGACGATCACGTGGAGGTCGTACGTCCCCGTGATCAGCCGGACCGAGCGGACCTCCTCGAAACGAGAGATCCGCTCGGCCACCCGGTCGTAGCCGTGGTCGCGCTCGGGCGAGACCTTGAGCTCGATGATGGCCGCCACCCCCGCCTCGTCGGTCCGGGCCCGGTCCACGATCGCGGTGAACCGGCGCACCACGCCCGAGACCTGGAGGGCCCGTATCCGCTCCTCGACGTTTTCGACCGGGAGGCCGAGCATCGCGGCCATCTCCAGGCTCGGGGTCCGGGAGTTTTCTTCGAGCAGTCGCAAAAGGGTCGCATCGGTATCGTCCATGGTTACCACCTGAGGGTCTTCTTGACCCAGATTCTGTCCATCTGGGCGAGACCCTGGTCGGTCAGCCGCGGGTCCTTCCCGATGACCTCCTGGATCTTGCCTGAGTTCGTGTCGAACCACATCTCCTTGGTCCGCCCGTAGCGTCCGCGGGAGACCACCCGCGTGTTGATCACGCCGAGCATGTTCAGCTCCGAGATGAGGTCGGTGATCCGGCGGTTGGTCAGCACGTCCAGGTCGAGACCTGCCGCGATCTTCTGGTAGATCTGGTAGACCTCGCCTGAGGTGAAGATCGCCTGCCCGAGCTGTTCGAGCATGATCATCGAGTAGAGCACGACCTTGGACTGAGTCGGGAGGGTCGAGATGCACTCGATCATCGAGTCGGTCTCGATCTTGGCCTGGGCCTGCTTGACGTGCCGTTCGCCGACCTCGGGCGCCGACTCGCGCTCGGCGAGCTCACCCGAGATCCGGAGGAGGTCGAGCGCGCGCCGGGCGTCGCCGTGCTCCTGGGCCGCGAGCGCGGCGCAGAGCGGGATCACGTTCTCGTCGAGCGCTTCCTCGACAAAGGCCTGGTCCGCGCGCTGCTGGAGGATGTCGCAGAGCTGCGGGGCGTTGTACGGCGGGAAGACGAGCTCCTCCTCGGAGAGCGACGAGAGGACCCGGGGGTCCAGGAAGTCCTTGAACGAGAGGTCGTTCGAGATCCCGATGATGCAGACCTTCGAGGCCTTCAGGTCGCTGTTGATCCGGGTCAGGTTGTAGAGGGTGTCGTCGCCGCTTTTCTTGACGAGCTTGTCGATCTCGTCGAGCACGATCACGAGAACGCCCCCCCGGGCCTCGAGCTGGTTCTTGAGCTCGAGGTAGACCTGGTCGGTCGGCCAGCCGGTCATCGGGATGTGCGTCCGGAGCTTCTCCGACGAGTTCTCTTCGGGGTGCTCCACCTCCTTGGCGATCTGCGCGAGCACCCGGTACTGGGTGTCGATCACCTCGCAGTTGATGTGGACCACCGTGCAGAGCGAGGACCGGGTTGAGGCCTTCTCGAGCTCGCTCCCGACGTAGCGGACGCAGGCCGTCTTCCCCGTCCCGGTCTTGCCGTAGATCAGGATATTCGACGGGGTCTCGTTTCGGAGCGACGGGGCGAGAATCGATGCAATCGACTCGATCTCAGGCATCCGGTGAGGGAGGATCTGGGGGCGGTAGGAATGACGGAGCACCTCCCGGTCCCTGAAGATGTGCGCGTGCTCGGTGAGGTACTTCTTGAAGAGACCGAGCGACGGGTTCTCGACCGGAGGGGTGTTCTCGGACATGTGCACTGGAAGCTGTACGTTTGCGTTCGGAGTCTATAATGTAATCGACCCGGTGAGACCGGTGACTGGACCACCCCCTTGTTTCCAGTGGAGCTCGTGGAGACGCACGGAAAAACCGAGATCTTTTGACAGGAGGGATTCTCTCTGACGACCCCTGGTTTCCAGTGGAGATCAAAAGAGCGAAAGAGAAGGCTGCGGAGGGGGAGATACCCCGACCAAATCTACATCCACGGGAGATGTCCGCGTCGGTTCAACGATGCTGGACGCGTTGATCGGGTCCAGGCGATCGCCCGCTCCGACCCCCACCCCTTGGTTTCCTGTGGAACCGGTGGAACCGGGAGGGTCGCGCCACTTCTTCCCTTTTTACAACCGGCATTGTATATTTTCTTTTGTCAGTACTATATAAATAAATCGGAGAATAAAGAAAAAACACCGGAAACAAGAGGAAAAAGAAGGACAGCACCCGCTCGTCGCGCTACGCGCAACGAGAGATCGGTGTCTCCGGGCCGGTTGCCGCGACTGGTAAACGACAGGTGACCGGGGTGCCATCGGGTGCACGAGATCCCCGGAGAGGAGAAGATCGCCCCAGGGTGCTGGATACATCATGTGAAAAAGCGGTTTGAGATCACCGTTGACACGGATCATCCGAGTTCTGTCGGGTGTATCGTGTGAGAGAAGTATTCAACGCCGTCAAAACCACAGATCGCCCCCAGGTAGCAAGTGTATCGATTAAACTGTAAGCTCCCGGGAGCGCTTTGATCAACCTTCCTCGGTTTATTTTACCCGGGACACGTCCACGTTACAGGCGTTTTTTTCGGAGTACGTCCCGTCCCTCCCTCCCTCACACGGCGGATGTTCCAGTGGAAACAAAGGGGTTCCCCTCCAGCAGTCGAGAAAAATTCCCTCCAGGAGCCCGGGGAGATTCTCCTCCTATTGTCTGATGAGATTCTCTTTCCTGCCCCCCGGGCGTCCATGTCCGGTGACGGCGGGATCCCCTGCCGGAAGACCTGGAACCTTCATCTCCGATCGGCTCCCAGAGATCCAGCATGGATCCGACTCATCGGGGCCCTGTCGCGGTCCGGGCCGCCGTGATCACCGTCTCCACGACGCGCACCGAGGCGACCGACACCTCGGGGCAGCTGATCCGCGACCGTTTCGCAGCTGCCGGCCACGAGGTCTCCGGCGCCGCGATCGTCGCCGACCAGGTCCCGACGATCCGGGCCGCGGTCGTGCGGGCGCTCGAGTCCGCCAACTGCGTCGTCATCTCGGGAGGTACCGGCCTGACCCATGACGACTGCACCATCGAGGCGATCGCGCCGCTCTACGATCGGACCATCGACGGCTTCGGCGAGGTCTTCCGATGGAAGAGCCTGGCGGAGATCGGGACCGCGGCCATGCTGACCCGGGCCTCGGCCGGCCTGGTCGGCCGGGCGGTCGTCTTCTGCATCCCCGGGTCGACCGGCGCGGCCCGGCTCGCCCTCGACGAGCTGATCCTCCCCGAGATCGGGCACATCCTGACCCACGTCACGAAGTGAATGCTCAGCGGTTCGCGTCCAGGAGCGCGACCCGTTCGAGCACGAGCTCGGCTAGCCGGTCCTCGCCCACGCACTCGAGCTCGGCCGCCGTGATCCCGAAGAGGTCGCAGAGACGCCGGCGGTGCGCCTCCGGGAGATCGCTCGGGTCGTCCTGGAACCTGACGAGGTCGTCGAGCATCGCCCAGGCCCGGTCGACCGGGGGCAGGACTGCGACCCAGCACCGGTTCTCGCCCCCGTGGAGCCCGAAGGTCCTTCCGATCCGGGTCTGCCGGCTCCCGGCCGCGTACAGGAGGGCCTCCATCTCGAACGTCCGGGCGATCGGGTCGCCTCGGGCGAACGACCGTGCGGCCCGCTCGAGCGCCGCAGTCGCGTGTGCGCGTCCCGCCATCCGGTCGGCGTCGAAGAGGACGATACGGGTGCCTGTCCCGGCGGCAATCCGCCGGACAGCATCGAGGAGAACGGTCGGGTCCCCGATCGCCACCCTCGCGAATCGAACTCCGAACTCCATGCCGATCACCCGAACTGGTGGAGAGACGCCTGCCGCGCGCCTCCCCCGGGGGGCTCGGGCCCCGTCCCGTTTCCGCCGTTCTCGAGGTGGTCGAAGACCTGGTCCGCGATCCCGCGCCCGAGGATCCGCCCCACCTCCTCGCGACCCGCGGCCCGGAGCGACTCCGGGTCGGTGATCCCGTTCGTGAAAAGCCGTCGCGCCCTCACCCGGCCGATCCCCCGGAGTCGGATGAGCGGCAGGAGCTCCCGACGGACCCCGTGGGCTACGCAGAGCTCGAGTTCGGAGACTGGCCGCTCGAACTCGGGCCGGAACATGCTGGCCAGGCGCGTGGCCGCGTGGACCAGCCAGGCGATGTTCGTGACCGCCGAGTGGATGTCCCCCGGCGCCACCTCGTAGCGCTCGCAGATCATCTCCTCCGTGGCCTCGCCCGCGTAGTCGGCGAGCAGGAGCGCGGTCTTCAGGGCCCGGTAGAAGGCCTCCTGCGAGTCCCAGGGGAAATCCATCCAGAGCTCCTCCTCGCGCTCGTAGGCGAAGCGGCTGAGTCCCTCCATGTCCCGGGACTTCAAGAAGAGGGCCGGCATGTCCGGGGTGGCCGAGAGGACCTGGAGCAGGCCCATGTCGGTGTAGTCCCCGGCCTCCAGGAGCGCGTGGACCACCAGCTCCGCGGTCACCGGGTCGACGTAGAGGCGCGAGACGAGCGCGCCGTACTCGGTCGCCTCGTACCGCCCCGAGAGGTCGGAGATCATCTCGGCGTCGAGGAGAAAGAGAAGAGCGGCCCGTATCGCCTCATCGATGGCCCCCGTCTCCCGGTGGGTGTGACCGTAGAAGGTGGTGGCCATGAACGAGGCGAGGTCCTCCTCGGTCCGGGCGAACCGGGTCGCGATCAGCGAGAGGACGTGCGTGCAGAGCACGCCGGGGTCGCCGCAGTGCGAGGCGATCGGCTCGGGGGCGGCGTCGATATAGCGTTCGAAGAGCTCGTCGACCGCTTCCTCGGACTTCGCGATCAGGACCGCCTCGCCGTACGGGTCGAGGTGGGGCCGGCCCGCCCTCCCGGCCATCTGGTGATACTCCTGGACCGGGATCGGGACCATCCCCTGCCCGCCGGAGAACCGGAAGCAGTCGCGGACCACCACCCGCCGCGCCGGGAGGTTCAGGCCCGCGGCGAGCGTGGGTGTCGAGGCGATGCACCGGATGGCCCCGCTCCGGAACCCCTCCTCGACCAGGGCGCGGTACTCCCGCCTGAGCCCGGCGTGGTGGAACGCGGCCCCGCGGGCCACGCAGGCGGACAGTGTCCGGTCGAGCTCGGTCGTAGCCAGGTCCTGTATCCGGCCGGCGTAACCGGCGAGCGCCGGCTCGGTCGACCGGATCGCCGACGCAGCCCTCTTCGCGAAGCCCTCGGCGTTCCGGCGCGAGTTGACGAAGACCAGGCACTGCCCCCCCTCTGCGATCGTATCCAGGCAGAGGTTCAGGTCGTCGGACTTCGAGGCCGTCGCGTCGAGCTCCCGGCAGCCGTCGTGGAACCGGATCGTGCCCCGGTGGTAGACCCCCTGCCTCAGCCGCACCGGTCTCCAGTCCGAGGCGACGAGGTTCGCCCCGAGCCAGGAGGCCAGTTCGGCGGGGTTCCCGATCGTCGCCGAGAGACCGATCACCTGGAGCGAGGGGTTGAGCCGGCGGAGCTTCGCGATGACGAGCTCGAGGGTAGCCCCCCGGTCCGCCGACCCCACCAGGTGGATCTCGTCGACGACGAGCAGGCTCACCCCGGACAGCCAGGGGCTCCGGTTTCGAAGGAGCGAGTCGACCTTCTCGGAGGTCGCCACCACGATCTCGTTCCTGCCGAGGTAGTCGTCGCGCCGGTCGAAGTCGCCGGTGGCGATCCCGACACGGGCCCCCTCCGAGAACTCGGCGTACTTCTCGGCCGCGAGGGCCCTGAGCGGCACGATGTAGAGGCACTTCCCTCCGCCGGCGATCGCCGCGTGCATGGCGAGCTCGGCTACGAGGGTCTTGCCCGATGCGGTCGGGATCGCGACGAGCAGGTTCTCTCCATCGAGCAGCCCATGCTCGACGCAGGCCGCCTGGGGCGGGTAGAGCTCGGTGATCCCCGCCGCCGCGTACCGTTCGACCAGGGGGGCCGGCACCGGCAGGTCCGCGAGTCTCACGCCACCCCCTTTGTCTCGCGTGGAAATGCGGCGTTTCGCCGTCTTTTTTCGTGAACGAAAGTGAATACCACGCCCCTCTCTCCAGTGGAAACCGTCCCCGGCACGCCCCGCTGCCCGCTCAGTAGTAATAGCTGATCATGTCGGCCTTCGCCTCTTTTCGCTTCCGGTCCAGGTACGCGAAGACCGACTCGTGCGGCACGCCGCGCAGCAGCATCTCGATCGCGGCGCGGGCGTCCTTCACCTGCTCGGGCAGGCCGATGACGGCGACTGTCTTGCCCTGGATCGAGAGGCGCGTCCCTGTCATGTGCTCGATCTGCTCGCGGGCCCGCCCGTCCCGGCCGATGATCCGGCCCCGGATCCGGTCGAGCTGGCGCGGAGTGTCCGCGTGCCCCGAGAGGTCGAGCTGCTCGAAGACGAGGTCCTCGTCCTCGAGGAGGATCAGGGCGTTCTCGGGCGAGAACCCGCGCCCGATCGCCTGGACCACCGAGCCCGCCAGGAGCGCGCCCACCGCGTCCTCGCCCTCGATCGTGACGAGCCCCTCCTCCGAATCGATCGTGATGACGGACCTGGTCCGCTCCTCGATCGCCCGCTTGGTCTCTCCACCCTTCCCGATCAGAACCCCGATACGGGTTCCCCCAATCTTGAACTCCTGCTGCATGTTCCTCCTACTGCTCCCGCCTGGCCGCGAGGACCGCCTCGAGAGGTATCCCGGTCGTCTCGGAGAAGACCTCGACATCGGGCCTGACCTCGCAGCGCCCCTCGAAGTACCGGTTTACGTTCCGGATGTCGCGCATCAGGAACGAGAGGGCCTGCGGGTGGTCCGGGGTCACGGACTGGCCCATATCGATGACATACTCTTGGTCCCCGACGAGAATATTAAATTCGCTGAGATCCGCGTGGACCAGCCTCGCCTCCCGGTAAAGCCGCCGGATGAAGGCGATCACGCGCCCGTAGGTCGCCGCGGGGTCCAGGGGGGGGTCGTCCTTCAGTCGGGGGAACGGTCGCCCGTCCCTGCCCAGGAACTCCAGCAGGAGGATGTTGCGGTCGAACGCGAACGGCTCCGGGACGGGAAGGTCCGCGTCGTGGGCCCGTTTCAGGTTCGCGAACTCTTTCCGGGTCCAGGTGAAGATCACCTCCTTCCGGGTCTTTCGAACCGAGGCGAAGCGCCGGTCGCCGACCAGGTAGGAGGACATGGTGTTGAAGTTCGCGGTCTGGATCCGGTAGATCTTGACCGCGACGTCGCGTCCGGCGGCCTCCGCGAGGTAGACGTTCGCCTCCTTCCCCGTGGAGATCGCCCCCCCGATCGCCGAGAGCCGCTTCCGGTGGACGAGCCGGTAGAGGGCCAGGAGCGTCACCTCGTCGAAGACGTCGTCGCGGACCTTGAAGGCGTCGGCGTCCTTCACCCGGACGCCGTGCGCCTCGAGCTCGCGGTCGAACTGGTCCTCGTCTGCGCGGGCCATGCCGTTCACTCGAGGTACTCGCGGACCGGCCGGAGGAGGTCGACCATCGCTTCGCCCGTGGCCTTCTTCAGGTCTGCCGGGTGGACCTCGCCGTTCGCGTAGGCCGACTCGAGCGCCGCGTAGGAGTCGAAAGTCCGGTCGCCGCCGAACTTCCCGGGGCGCCGGATCTCCAGGGCGCCCTGCCGCGGGAAGACGTGGTACTGCAGCACCTGGAGAACCGGGTTCTCCTCGGTGCCCGGGGGGCAGAAGGCCTTCTGCAGTTTCTTCTGGATCGCCTCCTCGCCGTCGGCGACCGAGACGTAGTTGCCGGCCGACGACGACATCTTCTTCCCGTCGAGCCCGTTCAGGATCGGGGTGTGGAGGCAGACGGGGGCGCGGCACCCGAGCTCGGGAAGGTGCTCGCGGGCGAGCATGTGGATCTTCCGCTGGTCGATCCCGCCGACGGCCGCGTCCACCCCCAGGGCCATGATGTCGACCATCTGCATGAGTGGGTAGACCATCTGCGAGACGGTCGGCGCGTCCATTGCCCGCCCCACCTCGTCCATCGAGCGGCGGGCCCGGGCGAGCGTGACCGACTGGGAGGCCTGGAGAACGGGGACGATGTAGTCGCGCTCGAGCTGGAGCTCAGTCCCGAGCACGTACTCGACGTCCGTGAGCCCGAGCCCCTCGAAACAGCGCCGGTTATACTCGGCGAGTTCCCGCACCTCGTCCATTGTACCCTTCCGGTTCAGGAAGGCGTGCAGGTCGGCGAGCAGGACGACCACCTCGAACCCGGCATCTTTGAGGTCGAGCAGCTTGTTCACGGTCACCATGTGCCCCAGGTGGACCTCGCCCGACGGCTCGTAGCCGGCGTAGACCCTCTTTCTCGAAGCCCCGAGGAGTCCGCGGAGCTCCTCGTCGGTCACGACCTCGACCGTGTTCCGGGTCGCGAGGGTGTACGCATCCATGCCTGTACATGGACCGAGGCAGGGTTTAGCGTTAATCGTCGGGGCCCTCGAGGCCCGCTCCCCGCGGGGGCACGCGCCGGCAGGGGAAGAGTGAGCGGAGTCCAGGCGATCGCGGCGGGCCCGTTCCGAAAAGGGGGCGTCACCCCTGGCGGGGGACTCCAGGGGGTCCCCCGTGAAGGGGGAGGGGTGGGGGGGTGTGGGAAGCGGCCCGGCGCTCTCCCGCCTCGCCGAGCGGTGAACGGGGCGTTACCCGCGGCCTTCGACCGCGCACGCTCCGAACGCGTCCCAGTGGACCGTCCGCTACGGGCGTGGCGGGTTCAGAGCGCGACGAATTCGAGTGCCGCGTTCGTCATCCGGACCGACTCGTCGGCCGGCACGTCCGAGCACATCGCCCGGATCGCGTCCACGTTCTCTACCACGACGTCGGCCTCCTGGTGGATCGCCTGGAAGAGCCAGAGCTCAGTGCCGTCCTCGACCGAGACCGACTCCTCGAAGACCCCGTTCTCCCACATGTCGGAGCGGGGCCGGTTCAGGTCCTGCATGAACTCCTTGAGCTCGGCCGTCGACCGGATCCCGGCCGCCTTCGTGACCAGCCCGATCCGGGGATGCGCCCGGCAAAGCTCCAGCACCCGCTCGCGGGTCGCGGGCTTCGCGAGGGTCATCTGGAGTACGTGCAGGTGCATGAAGGTGGTGGGGACGATCATCGCGGCGGTCGTGATCCGGATGTGCTGCAGCACCGACCTGACGTCCGGGCCGTGGTGGCTCGGGAGCGTCACCGGGTCGAGGACGATGGCGTCGACCGGCCCGCGCTTGATGTCCCCGGGGTCGGAGGCCCTGCGGACCATCACGGCCCTGACCATCTCGACCCCGAACTCCCGGTCCATCTCGTGGATGATCCGGACGAGGCCGGTCGTGTTGCACGAGACCACCCGCGTGAACTGCCGCCCCTTCGCCTCAGCGTAGTTCACCGAGGAGTTGAACGAGAACCCGGCCGTCTCGTGCTTCTCGCCGCCCTGGTAGATCGCCCTGATCTTGTGCTCCTCGTACATGGGCTTGTTCTTGAGCCCGATACCCCCGGGCGTCGCGTCCACCACGACGTCGGCCTTCCCGATCATCTCCCCGACCGTGCCCGCGACGGGGACCCCGGCGCCCTCGAAGTCGGGCCGCTTGGCCAGGTCGGCGATGTAGAGCGGGTAGCCCCGGGCCTTCGCGACGTATGCATCGGCGTTCATCGAGGTCTTCGAGACACCGACGATCTCCATGTCGGGCTGCGCGGCCACCGCGTCGGCGACGCGCTTGCCGATGGTTCCGTATCCGTTTATGGCGACTTTGATGGTCATGCCTTCCCCCGAACGGTCCTCGTGCCCGCGCACCCGTATGGGTGCTGCCGGTGCCGGAGCACGCTCCCCGAGGACACTATCAACTGTCAGGGGAGATGATTATTTAAAGATGGTCTCTCCCCCGTCCGCCGCCGTGTACGCCCGCCGGGGCCTGCACCGGCCCGGGAGGGACGTGCGCCCTACTCTCTCCTCGTGATCTCCCGCACAACGGTATCCCGTCCGATCCGGTCGATCATCCGCCCGAACCGCTCCTTCGGCCGGCCATTCTCCCGGTAGTACGCGAAGGCCCTCCCGACGAGCCAGTAGAGCTCCTCCGTCGACTCGATCAGCCCGTCGATCCGGTCGGCGAGGCGGGGCGTCTTGCCCATCGTTCCCCCGATCCAGAGCACGAATCCGCGCCGGGCGACCGTCCAGGCCTCCCGGGGACAGCCGGAGATGCACCTGCCGCACAACAGGCAGAGGTCGGGATCGACGACGTACTCCCCGTCAATCTTCCCTATCGCGGAGACAGGACAGGACTTCTCGCACGCCCCGCAGTCGTCGCAGTCCTCCCCGTTCCAGGCGGGAACGACCGCCCCCATGACCCCGATGTCGTTCTCGGTCGCCTTGGCGCAGTTGTTCGGGCAGCCGGTGACGGCGATCTTGAACTTGTACGGGGCCGGCTGCGCGAAGAACTCCCGGTCCAGGCGGGCGGCGACCTCTTTCGTCTCGAAGATCCCCCGGCGGCAGGTCTCGGCGCCGGGGCAGGCCGTCACGAGCCGCACGCGGGGGCCGTCCGCGCCCATTGCCACGCCCGCGTCCTCGAGCTCCCCGACCGCCGGCTCGATCCCGGAGAGGGGCACGCAGTGGATCTCGATCCCCTGCCGCGTCGTGAGGTGGAGGCGACCCCTGCCGTACCTCTCCGCCACCCCGGCGATCGCCCGCATCTGCGCGGAGGTGAACTCGCCACCCACGGCGTGGAGCCGCAGGGCGACGTACCCCTTCTGCTTCTGCAGGATGGTGCCGGGGGTCTTTGCCGGGGACTGGCCCGTGCCCGTCATACTCTCGGTCATGCCCTCTCCCTCCTTCAGTCGTTCCGAAGGCCCATAACGGTCGCCGTCCGGGCAAAACCCATCCCGTAGGGCCCCCCCGCCTCATCAGAGGTACCGTGCCTGTGCCGCGACGACCCCGGCGGAGTCCGGCGCGGCCCGGTACTCCTCAAGGGGCTCGCGGTTCAGGACCAGGAAGTGCGGGCCCCACCGGAACCGGGCCATCAGCGCCTTTGCCTGCTCTCGCTCGCCCAGGATCCAGCAGGCGGCGGCGAGCGCCTCGGCCGACGAGAGCCGGAGCGGCCTCCCGTAGTTGGTCGGGTTCGCCGCGACGAGGTACGGGAGCGCCCGGCGATGGCGCCAGCGCGCGAACCGGCCCGAGTCGAGCACCTCCCACGAGCAGTCGAGGGCCGCGAGTGCAAAGACCCGGTCCCGGTCAGCCCGGGAGAGCGCCTGTTCGGCAGTCGGGTCGAGGAGCAGGGCGGAGCGCGGCACCTGGCCCGGCCGCGCCACGATTCGGACCAGCCCGGCTCGCCCGAGCCGCACCGCCGTGCACTTCCCCGGCGCGCAGGTATCGTCGCGGTAGGCGAGCAGGGGGATCATCTATACCCGTCTCGCCCCTACGCTCCATAATGTACGTGCTCGCCTCTCCCTGCCTGCTCGACCCCTCTCTCCGGGCCGACGGGATCACCTCGGACGCGGACCGGGGCGCCTTCGCCCGGGCGCTCGAGCGGTGCGTCGAGTCGGGGATCGAGGTGGTTCTCCTCCCCTGCCCCGAGACGCTTCACCTCGGGACGCCCCGCCCGCCGGGTGGGCTGAGAGGAAGGCTCGACACCACGTCGTTCGGGGCGCTCCTCGACCGGCTCGAGGCCGGTGTCAGGGCGCTCGTTTCGGCGCGGGGGCCGCCCCTTGGCATCCTCGGGGTCGACTCCTCCCCCTGCTGCGGCGTGACGAGGCACTGGTTCGACCGAGAGGAGCGCCGGCCCGGGCGGGGGTGCTGGCTCGCCCGGTTCCCGGAGATCCCGGCGGTCGACGTGACGGCCTTTGCCCGGTACCGGGTCTACCTCGCGGCCCCGCTCTTCTCCGAGGCCGAACGGTGCTACAATGAGGGACTCGCGTCCGCCCTCCGCGCGCGGGCCTTCCGGGTCTTTCTCCCCCAGGAGTCGGGCGACGGCGGCGAAGCCCGGGACGGGCCGGCGCTCCGTTCGCTCTTCGACCGGCTCGTCGCCGAGCTGGACGCCTCGGACCTGGTGGTCGCCGTGATCGACGGGGCGGACGCGGACTCGGGGGTCGCCTGGGAGATGGGGTATGCATACGCCCGCGGGATCCCGGTCTACGCGATCAGGACCGACTTCCGTCGGGCCGGCGACAGCGAGCGGGTGAACCTGATGCTCGAGTGCCCGTCGGCGCTCGCCGCGTCGCTCGACGAGCTGAACGCGATGCTCGGGGCGCTGCCCGAAAAAGAGGAAGACGGGTTTACCAGCTCTCGGTGAAGGCCGCGTTCACGTAGAGGTCCTCGAGCCGGGTCTTGTGCCCCCGCTCCATCGTGGCGAGGTCGGTGAAGAGCTTCTTGACCTCGGCGTCGTCGGACGCGGCCGCGAGCTGCGTGTACATCTGCATCGCCGCGAGCTCCTTCTTGATCGCGACCACGAGCCCGTCGACGGGGCTCAGGTCGGGGGTCAGGGCGGGGGTCGGGAGCGAGTCGCCGACCTTGTAGTCCTTGGTGCTGGAGAAGCCGAGCGACTTGATGTCCTTGGTCAGCAGCTTCTGCAGGTACTCGCGGTGTCCCTTCTCCTCGCCGGCGAGCTCGCCGAAGAGTTTCTTCAGGTTCTCGTCCTTGATCTTCTCGGAGAGAGTCTGGTAGAACGTGTAGGCCTCGACCTCGTTGTTGATCGCGTCCTCGATGATCTTCCGGTATTCCTCTGGAGTCATACTTGCTCACAACCTCCGTTGTAACCAATAGTACCTCTCGGCCCTATAAAAAAAGATCGGGTGGTCCCCCGGGTCGTCTCCCGCCCGGGCGGCGAGCGCGATCTCCTCCCTTCCCCCCCCAGCAACCTTTTTCCAGTGCCGCCGCGTGATCATCTCAGATGTCTCGTGACAGGTTTCTCCTCGGGCTCGCGCTCGCCGGGCTCGTGATCGCCGCCGCGCTCGGGTCCGGCTGCGTGGCCGACGAACCGGGCGATGCAGGAGAGGATACCGGGGCACAGGGTGAGTCCCCGGGCGGATCCGGCGGTCCGGGCACGGGCCTGCCGGATGGCCAGGAGACGACCCTCCCGATCCCGATCCCCCTCGAGAGCTGACCTCGCGGACCGCTCTCCCGGTCCGGTTTGCCCCCGCTCCGCCGTCGCCCCCTCTCTTGTCCGTACCCGCCGGGCGGACCGCACGGGCGCGGAAGGTTTAATTATGATAACTGTAACGATTAATCGTTATAGACCTTCGTCGACCGGCTGCGTGCGGCATGATTCCTGCGCCCCCCCCCGGGGGGACCGGGTATGGAGCCGGCGGTCCGGGGGTCGTGTCCAGGCGCCCGCCCCACGCCGGGCGGGAGGGATGGAAAGGTGGAGAGGCTCGATGGAAGAGAACTTTGAGGTCCGGCTGGTCGAGGAGATCAAGTACTACCGGCCGGCGGACGGATACCGGCAGAACGCGTGGACCGGCGACTACGAGAGGGCCTTCGCCGAGTACCTGGCCGACCCGGTCGGCTTCTGGGAGCGGGAGGCCCATTCCCTGGAGTGGTCGCGACCCTGGGACACGGTCCTCGAGTGGGACTACCCGTATGCCCGCTGGTTCGCCGGGGCACGCCTGAACATCACAAGGAACTGCCTGGACCGGCACCTCGTCGATCACCGCCGCAACAAGGTGGCCCTGATCTGGCGCGGCGAGACGGGCGAGGAGCGGATCTATACCTACTACAAGCTCTGGCGCGAGGTGAACCGGTTCGCGAACGGGCTGCGTTCACTCGGAGTCGGGAAGGGAGACCGGGTCTGCATCTACATGCCGGTCGTGCCCGAGCAGGTGATCGCGATGCTCGCCTGCGCCCGGATCGGCGCGGTCCACTCGGTCGTCTTCGGGGGCTTCGGCGCCCAGGCGCTCGCGACCCGGCTCAACGACGCCAGTGCCCGGGTCGTGATCACGGCCGATATCGGGTACCGCCGGGGTAAGCGGATCCCGCTGATCACCATCGTCGAGGAGGCCGTCATCGACGCCCCGTCGGTCGAGCGGATCGTGCTGCTCCGCCGGCAGCGGGACCACCCGGTCGACATCCACCCGGAGCGGGAGACCGACTTTCACGCCCTGATGGACGGGCAGCCCTTCGAGAGCGACCCCGAGGAGATGGACGCCGAGGACCCGTTCTTCATCCTCTACACCTCCGGCTCGACCGGCAGACCGAAGGGGGTCGTCCATACCTGCGGGGGGTACATGGTCGGGGTCCACTACACGACCCGCCACATCTTCGATTTCAAGGACAGCGACGTCTTCTGGTGCACGGCGGACCCTGGCTGGATCACGGGCCACTCGTACGTCGTCTACGGCCCGCTCATGGTCGGCGGGACCGTGGTTCTCTTCGAGGGGACGCCCGACTACCCGGACGCCGGCGCGTTCTGGAAGGTGATCGAGGACCTGGGGGTCACGATCTTCTACACGGCACCGACCGCGATCAGGATGTTCATGAAGGTGGGCGAGGAATGGCCGGCCCGCTTCGACCTGCGCAGCCTGCGCGTCCTCGGGTCGGTCGGCGAGCCGTTCAACCCCGAGGCCTTCGAATGGTACCACCGCGTGATCGGAGGGGGGCGCTGCCCGATCGTCGACACCTGGTGGCAGACCGAGACAGGCATGGCGATGGTCACGACCATGATCGGCGAACCGATGCGTCCGGGCTTCGCGGGGCGGCCGATCCCCGGCGTCACCGCCGACGTCGTGAACCGGCAGGGCGAGCCCGTCCCGCCCGGGACGGGGGGCTTCCTGGTGATCCGCGAGCCCTGGCCCGCGATGTTCCGGACCGTCTACGGCGACGACGCACGGTACCGCCAGTACTGGGAGACCGTGCCCGGCTGCTACCTGGCCGGGGACCTCGCCGTGAAGGGGAGCGACGGCTACATCATGGTGATCGGCCGGGCCGACGACCTGATCATCGTCTCGGGCCACAACATCGGGACGGCCGAGGTCGAGAGCGCCCTCGTCTCGCACGGTGCCGTGGCCGAGGCGGCGGTGATCGGGAAGCCCGATCCGCTCAAGGGCAACCGGATCAAGGCGTTCGTGATCCTGAAGCTCGGCGAGGAGCCGTCCGAGAGGCTCAGGAACGACCTGGTCTACCAGGTCCGGATGACGCTCGGGCCTTTCGCGGTCCCGTCCGAGATCGAGTTCGTGGACGCGCTGCCCAAGACCCGGTCCGGCAAGATCATGCGCCGCGTCCTGAAGGCCCGCGAGCTAGGAGTCGACCCGGGGGACCTCTCGACCCTGGAGGAGTAGTGGTGGCGACCGCGTCGCTCTTCGGGATGCCCCCTGAGCGGGGCCGCTGGGTCTTCGTCGCGCTAGGGCTCGTGACGAACCTCGCGATCGGCTCGATCTACGCCTGGTCGGTCTTCCGCAAGCCGCTCGAGACCTTCTTCTCGGTCGGGGCGACCGAGTCCCTGCTGCCGTTCATCGTCTTTCTCGCGCTTTTCGCCTTCACCATGCCGGCCGTCGGCGGGCTCCTCGACCGCTACGGCCCCCGCCTGCTGAGCGTGGCGGGGGGCGTGATCGTCGGCGCAGGATGGCTGCTCGGGTCGCAGTCGACCTCGATGGCGATGCTCACCCTGGCATACGGTCTGATCGGGGGGATCGGGGTGGGGGTCGTCTACAACTGCCCGATCACGGTCGCGGGGCGATGGTTCCCGGACCGGCGGGGGCTCGCCGTCGGGATCACCGTCCTGGGGTTCGGCCTCTCCCCGCTCCTGACGGCCCCGATCGCGAACGCCCTGATCGCGACCGCCGGTCCGCTGGCGACCATGGCCTACGTGGGGATCGTCGCGCTCGCCGTGATCGTGCTCTGCGGCCTCCCGCTCAGGTTCCCCCCCGAGGGGTGGGTGCCGGACGGCTGGACGCCGGGCGCGGGCGCTGCTCGAACCGTCGACCTGGACCGGTCGGGGATGGTCCGCACGCGGCAGTTCTGGGGGCTCTGGCTCTGTTTCTTTATCGGGACGCTCGCGGGGCTGATGGCGATCGGGATCGCGAGCCCGGTCGGGCAGGAGGTCTTCCTGCTCGCGCCCGGGACGGCCGCCGCCCTCGTGGGGGTCTTCGCAATCTTCAACGGTGTCGGGAGGCCGATCTTCGGCTCGCTCGTCGACCGGGTGGGGACGCGGGCGACGGCCATGGCGAACCTGGGCCTGATCGCCCTCGCGGCCCTCCTGCTCTGGGCCGGCTCGGGCCCGGGGGCGCCGCTGGTCTACGTGGCGGGCTTCGCCGCGCTCTGGCTCTGTCTCGGCGGCTGGCTCGCGATCGCCCCGGCCTGCACGGCAGCCTTCTGCGGGACGAAGCACTACGGGCCGAACTACGGCCTGGTCTTCACGGCCTACGGCGTGGGCGCGATCGCCGGGAATCTCCTCGCAGGGAGCCTGCGCGACATCGTCGGCTCCTACGCGGCGGTCTTCCTCCCGGTTGCCGCGCTCGCCCTGGTCGGGCTGGCGGCCGCGGCCCTCTTCCTCGGGCCGCCGGTGCTCGCCGGGAACGGGTAGCCCCGGCGCACCCCCCTTTTCTTGCCGGTTTCCGATATTCGCGGGTGGCAGCGGGACGTGGGCGAGGTAATAGAAAGGATTATTAATGTAGGAATACAACTTCCTACCCGGATGGGGTGTGACCGACGCCCTGTCACGGACGGCACCAGGCTCCTCCCGGGACCGGTGCCGTCCGGACGTGAGGTTGATAAACATGGTACTTGACACCGGCACAACGGCCTGGCTCCTCGTCGCGACGGCGCTTGTCATGCTGATGACGCCCGGGGTCGGGTTCTTCTACGGCGGGATGGTCCGGCGCAAGAACCTGATCTCGATGATCTCGCTCTCGTTTATCGCGTTCGCACTCGTCTCGATCCAGTGGGTGCTGGCCGGGTACTCGCTCGCGTTCGGCCCCGACACCGGGGGGTTCATCGGGGGGCTCGACTTCCTCGGGCTCGCTGGCGTCGGGCTCGACGCGGGCGAGGGTGCCTACCCGCCGCTCCTCTTCGTGGCGTTCCAGCTCACCTTCGCCGCCGTCACGCTCGCGATCCTGACCTCGCCCATGGCGGAGCGGGTGAAACTGAGCTCGTTCCTCGTCTTCGGGCTCATCTGGACGACGCTGGTCTACGACCCGCTCGCGCACTGGGCGTGGGGCGGCGGCTGGGCCATGACCCTCGGCGCCCTTGACTTCGCGGGCGGCACGGTCGTGCACATCAGCGCCGGGTTCGGGGCTCTCGCCGTGGTGCTCGTGCTCGGCAAGCGCGTCGGCTTCGGCCAGCACGCGTTCGAGCCGACGAACATCCCGCTGACCCTGCTCGGCGCGGCCCTCCTCTGGTTCGGCTGGTTCGGGTTCAACGCCGGCAGCGCGCTCGCGGCCGACGGGATCGCGGCGAACGCCTTCCTGGTCACCAACACCTCGGCGGCGGCCGGCGCGCTCGCGTGGCTCATGGGCAGCTGGTTCCGTGGCAAGCCCTCGTCGCTCGGGTTCGTCTCGGGCGCGATCGCGGGTCTGGTCGCGATCACGCCGGCCGCCGGGTTCGTTACCGTGCCGGCCAGCATCGCGATCGGCGTCGTAGCCGGGCTGCTCTGCTACGGCTGCATGCTCTGGCGGCTGCGGGCCGGCTTCGACGAGACCCTCGACTGCTGGGCCATCCACGGCATGGGCGGGCTCTGGGGGGCGATCGCGACCGGCATCTTCGCGAGCACCGCGGTCAACCAGTACCCGGGCCTGCTGGAGGGGTCGACGACCCAGTTCCTGAGCAACCTGCTCGGCGCCGGCGCGGCCGTCGCGTACGCGTTCGTCATGACCTTCGTGATCGCCTTGGTCGTGAACAGGGTCATGGGAATGCGCGTGACCGAGGAGGAGGAGTACGTGGGCCTCGACATTGCCCAGCACGGCGAGCGGGTGGGGACCTGAGGAGGAGTCAAGGATGCACCTTGTCACGGCCATCATCCGCCCCGAGCGGCTCGACTTCGTCAAGAAAGCGCTCGAGGACCAGGGGTTTGCCGGTATGACGATCAGCGAGGTCCGCGGACGCGGCGAGCAGAAGGGGATCGCGCTCCAGTACCGCGGCGGGACCATGCTGGTCGACGTCCTCCCCAAGTGCCGGGTCGAGGTCGCGGTCGGCGATCACCGGCTCGATGACGCGATCGAGGCGATCTGCGGCGGGGCGCGCACGGGGAAGGCCGGCGACGGCCGGATCTTCGTGACGCCGCTCCCCCGGATGGTCCGGGTGCGGACGGGTGAGGAGCTCGCCGACGCGCCTCCAACGCCGGACAAGGGGTGAGGCCCCCTCCCCCTGCCCGCCCCCTCCCGATCTACAAGTTCAAGTCGTGCCGTGACCAACCCTCTGCAGATGCGGGTCACGGCTCTCTCCTCCGGCTCGAAGGGGAACGCGGTTCTGGTCGAGGGCCGGGACGGGGCGCTCCTGGTCGACGCCGGCCTCTCGGCGCGCGACCTCCTCACCCGGATCGTGCTCGCCGGCGCCGATCCCGCCGCGATCGAGGCCGTGCTCGTGACCCACGAGCACACGGACCACGTCCGGGGGCTCGATGCGTTCGCGAGAAAACTCGGGGTCCCGGTCTACGCCACCCCCGGCACGATCGCCGAGTTTTTGCTCCACCGCAAATCCTCGAAACTGCCGATCACGACCCGGACGGTCCGCCCCCTGGAGCCGTTCGCCGTGGGCGAGTTCGTGGTCGAGTCCCTGCCGCTCTCGCACGACGCCCGCGAGCCGTGCGGCTACGTGGTCCGGGACGGGGACTGCCGGCTCGGGTACTGCACGGACACGGGCTTCGTCCCCGACGGCGTCTGCACCCGGCTCTCGTCCTGCGACGCCCTTGTCCTCGAGGCCAACCACTGCCCGAGGATGCTCGACGAGGGGCCGTACCCGGCCATGCTCAAGCGGCGGATCCGGTCCCGGCGCGGCCACCTCTCGAACGAGCAGACCGCCGCGCTCCTCCGGTCGCTCTCGGGCGACCTCGCGGCGGTGATGCTCGCCCACCTTTCGGACACGAACAATACCCCGGAGCTGGCCCGGGAGGCGGCCCAGAAGGCCTTCGGGCTCTTCTCGTCCGAGGTCCGCCTCACCGTGGCGCTCCAGCAGCACGTCTCTGCCCCGATGGAGGTCTAGGTGGAGTTCGCCGGGTTCGCGGAGGTCTGCGAACGGCTCGAGGCGCTCGCTGGCCGGCTCGAGATGCGCGACCTGATCGCGTCGATGCTCCCGGGCCTGGACGACGGCGAGCTCTCCGTCTTCATCCGGTTCGTCCAGGGGCGTGTCTTTTCCGACTGGTCCCCGATGAAACTCGGGATCGGGCCGAACCTCCTGTACGAGGCCGCCGCCTACGTCGCGGGGAGGAGGAAGTCCGACGTGGTCCGGCTCGTGAACGAGACCGGCGACGCGGGGCTCGCGATCGAGCACGTCCTGGAGCGGCGGCAGCAGTCCTCGTTCTTCAGCGAGCCCCTCTCGCTCGCCGAGGTCAACGCGCTCCTGACCCGGATCGCGGAGGCGGCGGGCCCGCAGTCGCAGCAGGTCAAGATCCGCCTGCTGCGCCAGGGCTTCGGCAGCATGACCCCCCGTGAGGCCCGGTACTTCGCCCGGCTCGTCCTCGCCCAGCTCCGGATCGGGATCGGGGAGGGGACGGTCCGCGACGCGATCGCGATCGCATTCGAGGTCGACGCGGGCTCGGTCGAGCACGCGCAGCAGGCGCTAAACGACCTCGGCGAGGTGGCGCTCCTGGCCCGCTCGGGCGCCGGGGCCCTGGACCGGGTCTCGATCGTGCCGTTCCGGCCCGTCCGGATGATGCTCGCCCAGCAGGGCACGATCGCCGAGCAGCTGGCCGACTACGGCCGGGTCGCGGTCGAGTACAAATACGACGGCTCCCGCATCCAGTTCCACCGGGTCGGGCGGGTCTGCCGGATCTGGTCGCGGCGGCTCGAGGAGGTGACCGGCGCCCTGCCCGAGGTCGTCGAGAGCCTGGACGCCGCCGCCAGGGGCGACGTGATCCTGGACGGCGAGGTGGTGGCCGTCGGCCCCGACGGCCGGCCGCTCCCGTTCCAGGCCGTGCTCCGCCGGTTCCGGCGCAAGCACGGGGTGGCGGCCGCCCGCGACGCGGTGGCGCTCGTCCCGCGGGTCTTCGACTGCCTGTACGCCGACGGCGAGAGCCTGCTCGACCGCCCCCTCGTCGAACGGCGGAGCCGGCTCGAGGGGCTGCTCGACGATGATTACCTGGCGCCCCAGGAGGTCCTGGAGAGCGAGGACGGGATCCGCGCGGTCTACGCCCGGGCGCTCGGCGAGGGCCACGAGGGGGTGATGCTGAAGCTCCCGGACTCGCCGTACACCCCCGGCGCCCGGGGACGGGCCTGGGTGAAGATCAAGCCCGAGGCCGAGACCCTGGACCTCGCCGTGATCGGGGCCGAGTGGGGCGAGGGGAGGCGGGGGGGGCATTTCGGCTCCTACCTCCTCGCCGTCCAGGACGGGGGCCGGCTCCTCCCGGTGGGGAAGGTCGCGACCGGGATCACGGACGAGCAGCTGGGTGAGCTACACGACCTCTTCCGGGACCTGGTCGTGGCCGAGTCCGGGAACGCGGTCACTCTCGAGCCCCAGGTGGTCTTCGAGGTCGGCTACGCGGAGATCCAGGAGAGCCCGAACTACGCGAGCGGCTACGCGCTCCGGTTTCCCCGCTTCGTCCGGGCCCGTGACGACAAGGGGATCGACGAGGTCGAGCCGCTCGCCTCCCTCGAAACCCGGTACCGCCGGCAGGGCTCCCGGGACGGCGGCGGCCCGGGCTGAACCCGGCAGCCGGGCCGGGCCCGAAACCCTTAAGATCTATCGGGACGAGGCCCATCCATGCCCCGCTTCCCTGCGTTCGCACTCTTCCTGCTCCTCCTCGCTCCGATCGCGTCCGCCGCTCCAACCGTCGTCTTCCTCTCGGTCCCATCGCCCGGGTCGGCGCAGGACTGGGTCTCGGGCGCCGTCGAGGACGCGGCGCTCGCCGACCACGTCGTCGTCGTGTACGTCGAGGTGGACGGGCACTGGTGGGGCCCGAAACCGACCTGGGACGCGCCGCTCACCCCAGTCCGGAGCGACGGGTTCTGGAACGCGACCTTCGTCTCCGGCGGCAACGACATCGCGGCGTCACGATTCGCCGCGTACCTCCTCCCGCGGAGCGCGGTCGGAGCCGGCATGCCACCGGCGCTCGCGGGCGAGTCCGCCCTACCCGCGTCGCTCGCCGGGTTCCCGCACGCGGAGAGCGACCGGGCGGTCGCCCAGCCCCGGGCCGTGCCCCCGATCGCACGGAACGGGACCGACCTCGTCGGCCTCTGCTTCGGGCCGTACGTCGGCGGCGAGGCCCCCGGCACGACCGTACTGACCGGGCCGGTGCTCCGGGACCGGCTCGCCGTGGTCGCCGGGAACTCCACCTGGATCCGGACCTACGGGGTGGACGGCGGGCTGGAGCTGGCCGGCGGGATAGCGCACGACCTCGGGATGAGGGCCGCCGTCGGCGCCTGGCTCGCGGCCGACCCCGGCGCGAACCTGCGGACGCTCGAGGCCTTGGCCGCTATCGGGAACGCGGGCGACGCCGACCTGCTGGTCGTCGGGAGCGAGACCCTGCTCCGCGGCGACCTCTCGGAGCGGGACCTGGTGACCTATATCCAGTGGGTCCGGCGCGAGGTCCCCGGGGTGCCGGTCTGCACCGCGGAGCCGTACGGCGAGTTCCTCACCCGCCCGGCCCTGGTTGAGGCCTCGGACCTCCTCCTGGTGCACGTCTACCCGTTCTGGGAGGGAGCCGGGATCGACGGGGCCGCCGGGCGGGCCGTCGTCGCGTGGGAGCAGCTGGTCGCGGTGGCCGGCGGCCGGCCCGTGGTGGTGGGAGAGACGGGCTGGCCCGACGCCGGGAGCCCGTGCGGCGACGCGGTTCCCGGCCCGGAGAACGCGGCCCGGTTCCTCCACGAGGCGACGGCGCTCTTCCACGACCGGGGCGTGCCGTACTTCTACTTCTCGGCCTTCGACGAGGCCTGGAAGACGGGGGAGCCCTGCGGGGTCGGGCCCCACTGGGGGATCAGGGACGGGACCCTCCAGCTCAAGCCCGGCCGGCTTCCCCTGCCGCCCCCCCTCCTTTCCGTCCCGGGAGGGACCGGTATCCCCACCGACGCCGACGGCGACGGGCTCTGCGACGACGCGAACGGCAACAACCGGGCCGACTTCGCCGACGTCGTGCTCTTCTTCAACCAGATGACGTGGATCGCGGCAAACGAGCCCCTCAAGGCGTTCGACTACAACGCGAACGGCCGGATCGACTTCGCCGACGTGGTCTGGCTGTTCAACCACCTCTGACCCTTTTTTCCCGCCGGAGGCGTCACGCCTTCGCGACCAGCGCCCGAACCCCCGCCGCGACCTCTGCCGAGTCGATCTCGGCGCCGCAGAGGCGGGAGACACGGCGCACCAGGGCCTCCCAGTCGTCGACCCGGTCGCCGTGCGGGTCGTTCTCGGGCAGCGTCGTCAGGTACCGGCCCGTGGGATCGTCCCCGATGATCTTTAGGAGCGTGTCTGCGATCCCGTCCTGCCGGGCCTTCGCCGCGTCGCGCTCGGCGCGCATCTGTCGTACGGCCGCCCGGGCACGCCCGGGGCCGGCCTCGCGCTCCTGAATGACCTTTCGCTGCCGGGTAACGCCGACCTGCGCGGCTTCGACGATCTGGTCCTGGTACTCGTCGGCGACGGGTTCGAGACCGAAACACTCCATGAGCGCCTGGACGCAGAAGTCGGTGAGGTTCAGCCGTTCGAGCTTGACCAGGTCCAGCAGATCGACCGGTGCCCAGATGGTCGTTTGCGCGATCAGCCGGCCGCGGCGATCAAATCTCGCCGGTCATCACCACCTCAGCGACTTTGGGTACCAGTTGTACTCAGTAGCACTCTTGGTACCCAGTGGTACGAGAGAGAGAGCATCAAGCCACGGCCCTCCGGGAATACCGACCGGTCACCACCACCTCCGCGACTTTGGTACCATTGGTACCAAGTAGTATTCTTGGTACCCGGCAGTACGAGAGAGAGAGAGAGAGAGAGCACGGCCATCAGTCGACCTCGACCACCGGGTGCTCGACGACGATTTCCGTCTCGTTCACGCGGACCAGGCCGCACCGGATCCGCTCCCGGTTGCAATACTGCATGAAGCGGTCCCGCTCGCTCGCCGTGCTCACGATCTGTCACCTCACCGGCCCGTCTCCACTACCCGGCGGTCTGCCGGTGCCCGCAGTCCGCGCGGCACAGGCCCGCCGGGGAGCCGGTTCCCCCCGCCGTGTGACCCCGTTCTCTGTTGTTCTCAGAAGAAGTCGCTGAGCGTCCGCTCGGCCCGCATCCGGGGGAGCAGCGTGGACTTCTCGCGCCACGAGGCGTCCCCGTACAGTTGGTCGAGGGCGGCGGCCCCCTCCGCGAGGGTCGCGAACCGTTCGGGCGGGCTCCGCATCGCCTGCCGCGCGGCCTCGCGCACCACCCAGGTGCCGAGCGGGGCCCAGTACTCCCCCGAGACCGACCGGAGCACCAGCGCCCGGGCCTGCCGGCGCACCAGGGCCAGGTAGTCGGTCACAGCCAGCCGGGCCGAGTAGTAGGCCCCCGCGATCGGCGAGTAGCCTGACTTCCTCTTCCCCTCGCTGTCGACCGTGACCGAGTCGTGATCGTGGGTCCAGAGGCTGTGGGCGCGCCAGCACTCGACCATCTCGTACTGCCAGCCTCCCGGCGCGAGGAGGACGGCGATCGTGTTCCCGTAGAGCGTGGCCCCGAAGACCAGCACCTCCTCGATCGCGGGGTACCGGACGATCTCCCGCTTCCTTGCCCTGCCGAGCGTGTCGTCGACGGCCGTGATCGCCCACCGGGTGGGCACCACCCTCGGGGCCTTGCCGAGGGTCCCCGCCGCGAGGAGGTCCGCCAGGTGGTAGACATCGACCTCGTACCGGTAGAGCTCGGTGAGCCCCTCGGATGCCGGCAGATCGGTGTCGGAAGAGACCCGCTCCACCGCGCGCGGCACGACCGGGTTGTCGAGCACATCGAGCCGGCGGACCGGTCCCGAACGCCCGACCGGGGTCAGCACGCCGTCGAACCGGAGGTCGAAGTCGACCGGGCGGGAGAACGCGACCTCGACGTCGACCGGCTTCTGGGAGAGCGCGACCTCGGCCATCGCACCCTGCACCCGGCCCACAGGGGCGCGGGCCGAGATCGTGCCGGCCCTCAGGTTCACCACGTCCTCGATCGAGAGCCCCCTGGCGAGCCAGTCGGGGGGCCGGTCGGTGTCGTCGAGCAGGAGCGGCCCCCCCTGGACCGCCGGGTAGCCGTGCGACCCGACGAAGACCGAGGGGGCGGCGCCCATGTAGGAACTGACCGGGGCCGAACCGATACGGGAGTGGAAGCGCGCCGTGATCGGGCAGCGGGCGAGCCCGCAGAACCCCCGGCCCTTGCACGAGGCGCAGAGCATCCCGCCGGTCATCGGCCGACCACCCGGACCCGGTCCCCGAGGATCCCGAGGGCGCGGTCAACGAACGCCTCCCACTCGACCGTCCGGCCGTCGCAGTACGCGGCGAGCTCCCGCCCCAGGTCGTCGTCGCGCCCGTCGATCGCCCGGAGGACGAGCGAGCCCGGCGCTCCTCTGCACGCCGCCACGAGCCCGTCGCCGTCGCCGTCGGTGACCCCGAGCACGGGGAGACCCAGGTGGGCGCCGAGGTGGAGCACCGCCGCCGTCGTGTCGTCGCCGATCGCGAGCAGGCCGCAGAGGTCGTCGGCGAGGCGATGGTAGAGCGCGACCGCGTCGTGGTCGAGCACGAGCACGCGGCCGGTCTTCCGCCTCCGAAGCCCCGCCGCGGGGGGGGACGCGCGGAGCGGCCCGGCCGTGCACCAGGCCCCGGGGAGCGCGATCGGCCCCCGCCGCCGGAGCTTCTCGACGCCGTGCTCCTTGAGCCGGCACCCCCGCTCCGCGACGATCCCCTCGCCGTCGGAGGCGAGGACCACCTCGCCCGCGGTGGCCCGGCCGATCACGAGCCCGTCCACGAGCACGGCGTCGCCGGGCCGGCACCCCCGGATCACGCGCCGGTTCCCTGCCGGCGCCGGGAGAGAGGCCGTCCGGGCCTCGAGCCGCCACCCGAGCCGCCGTGCGACCGCCTCCCCGCCGGCCCCGTTCCAGCCGATCACGGTCTCGTCCGCGCACTCGAGCTGGACGAGCGGGCGGCTGAGCCGGGCCGCGACCCCTTCGCCGAAGACCCGCCCGGACTCCGGCGAGCGCCCACGGTTCGCGAGCACCGCCGACGGGTCGGCCGCGAGCGCCGCGGACGGGCGCTCCCCCGTCCAGCAGGAGAGGAGCCCGTGCTCTTCGGCCGCGCATCGCCCCATCACCCCGGCGACCACGATTCTCGCCGGCCGGAGCGCCGCGACGAGGCGGGCGGCCTCGCCCGAGTCGATCACCCCGGGCCCGTGGAGCACCAGGCTACAACCGGATTCGCCAGCCGAGATCGAACCGGGCCCCGCACTCGGGGCAGCAGAGGACGACCGGGCGGCCCCCGACGTCGTCGAATGGGAGGAGCGTGACGTGAAAACCCCGCCCGTACCCGCAGTCGGGGCAGACGCGGGTCTCGCCGGCGGGGTCGAGGAGGCGGATCGGTCGGACATCGTCCATGACAGTGATGGGGCCGCCCCGACTTCAATCCGCCTGTCGGGGGCGGGAGACCTCGAGGGTCAGGTCCAGCGACCGGACCGAGTGGGTCAGGGCCCCGACGCTGATCAGGTCCGCGCCGGCCGCCGCGTAGGCGCCGATGGTCGCCTCCGTGACGCCCCCCGAGACCTCGATCCGGACCCGGTCGCGCAGCCCGGCGGCCGCGAGCGCCCCGATGGCCTCTCTCGCCCCGTCGACCGTCATGTTATCGAGCAGGACGATCTCGGCCCCGGCCCGGGCGGCCCGGACGGCCTCGCCGGCTGTCTCGACCTCGACCTCGACGACCCGGTACGCCGAAAATGCTCTGGCCCGCCGGACCGCCTCCTCGATCGAGACGAGCGCGAGGTGGTTGTCCTTGATCAGCAGACCGTCGGAGAGGGTGAACCGGTGGGGATCCCCGCCGCCGAGGAGCACCGCCTTCTTGTCGAGGAGCCCCAGGCCCGGGGCCGTCTTGCGCGTGGCTGCGACCCGGGTCCGCGGGTCTCCTTTCCGGGCGAGGTCGGCGTACCGGGCGGTCGCGGTCGCGATCCCGCTCATCCGACCGACCAGGTTGAGGGCCGTCCGCTCCACGAGCAGCATGCTCCGCACGGGCCCCTCGAGCTCGAGGACGGCGGCGCCGGCTTCGACCCGGTCGCCGTCGGCGGCACGCGGCGTCGCCGAGACCCCGTAGTGCACGAAGAGTGCGCCCGCCTCCTTGAGCCCGGCGGCGACCCCCGCCTCCCTGAACCGGAGGATCGCCGTGCAGGTCCCGTCGTCCAGGACGGCGTCCGAGGTCGCGTCACCGAACGGGGCGTCCTCCTCGACGAACGCGACCAGGCGCGCGAGCGGGACCCGGATCACGTCCCCACCACGATCGGTTCGCCCAGGTCGCGGAGCAGCACCAGGATCGAGAGGGCCGCCAGGTAGGAAGTGGCCGGGTTGTCGGGGCTCGGCACATTCCGGATCCGGAGGTAGGCATCGCCGAACGGACCCTCCGCCAGGATCTCGTGGATGTTCCGGTCCACGTCCGGGTCCGTCCAGAGCTCGACCTGGACCTCGACGCCGGTGGCGAGCGCGAGGGCGATCGAGACGTTGACGTTCTTGGGGTAGGCCTGGACGCACTCGTCGGCGCGCCCGCGGAAGACCAGGGTCCGCTCGCCCACCTCGAGACCGAGCGAGGCCGGGCTCTTGGTGGTCCTGAGCACGAGCGTGTCGATCCCGCCGATCCGCCCGACCTTGAGGTTGTCGAGCCCCATCACCGCGCCGCTCGGGATGTAGATCTTCCGTCTCTCGGCCAGCGCGATCTCGCGCAGGCGCGCGCGGAAGGTCCGGTCGGCCAGCCCGCCGACCGACATCACGACGAGGTCCTTGCCGGACCGGAGCACGGCCTCGGCGTGGGCCCTGACCGCCAGGTTCGAGGCGGCCTCGACCACGAGGTCGACCTCGGCGTCCACGAAGGCCTCGAACGTCTCGAAGGCGACCCCCTCCGAACGCTTAGCGAGTCGGTGGGCGCGCTCCGGGACCAGGTCGTAGAACGCCCCGATCGTGAAACCGTCGGCGTTGGCTGCGAGCAGGTTCCCGATGTTCCCGCACCCGAGGAGCCCGATCCTCATCATGCGCTAAAGTGTCGCGTTCAGAGGGGATAAGGGCGGCGGGGGCGGGGCGCGGGGCAACAAGCCTGATGAAGGTGTGCGCCGAATGCTGGTGGATGACCACCGACGAGATCGAGCGGGGATTCGCCGCGCTCGAGGAGCGGGTACGGGAGTATTGCGACGAGATCGAGGAGGCCTCGGGCGAGGTTCGGATGGACGAGGCCGCCCTGCTCGCGCGGATGGTAACGGCCGCGGCCGCGATCGTCCCGGCGGCGGGCCTCGAGGTGATGTCCCGGGGCAAGGTCGACGCCGCGGGCGGGATGTACGACACGAGCTACTACCCCGGAAAGATGCTGGTCCTCGGCCGGACCGATCCCGTCCCCTTCCGGCCCGACAACCCGGACAAGGCCATCACGGACCAGTTCTGCGTCCTCCGCGAGGACGGCACCCTGGCCGAGTTGATGTACTCGAACGACACCGTCCTGGTCGACAGCCTGCTCGAGCCGATCTCCCCCGGCGACGCCCTCGGTGTGTACGGCCCGGAGCTCCTCTTCATCCTCTACCGGGGCCTCCTGGAGCACCTCGAGGGGCAGGAGGCGCTGCTCGACGCCCTCAGGGTCACGCTCGAGTTCATCCACGGCTGAGGGCTTACCTCCAGCCGAAGATGGGGAAGGTGGGCCGGAGCGGGTCGCTGTCGGCGTGGAGGGCCGAGAGGAGCTGGCTCCGCTTGAAGGGCTCGCCTCTCGCGTTCTCGAACGAGACGACCGCCTTGACCTCGGACACCTGTGCTGGGAGCGGCTGCTCGTGGACTGCGTCGACCGCGATCGACGCGACGTCGAAGTCGAAGTTGATCGGGACGACCGAGGTGTGCACCCGGAGCGCCGGCGCGTTCCCGGTGTTCCGGAGCCGGACGGCGCGGGCATCGTCGGCAAGCTTGATCTCGATGTCGGGCAGGTCCTCGGCGTCCCGGCCGATCCAGATCGCCATCGCCGCGATCGCGGTGATGACCACCGCGATCATCGAGAGGTAGGGCGAGACGAAGATGAGCCCGGCAGTGGCGGCGACGCCGAGGACGATGAGGATCACGAGCGAGCGCTCCATGGGTAGAGGTTGCCACGGAAACGTTAAAAAAACAGGCTCTGGATGGGCCCGATGAGATTCGAACTCATGACCTCCCGGTTATCAGCCGGGCGCACCACCTAGCTATGCTACGGGCCCCATGGGTTCCCCTACTAGATCAATCGTCACGGTTCTTATAGATTATCGAGAAGAACCGGACCGAGGTTTTTGTATCCCTGGCGTGGACATATTCATGAACGGGCCGGCCTGCCGGTCCGCCACGGGAGAGGATCATGGGAAGACAGTATCTGCTGGGCAACGAGGCGATCGCCCACGCCGCCCTCGAGGGAGGGGTCGGGTTCGTGGCGGGGTACCCGGGCACGCCCTCGTCCGAGGTGATCGACCTGCTCCGGGCCGCCCGGCCCGAGGGGATCCACGTCGAGTGGTCGACCAACGAGAAGGTCGCGTTCGAGAACGCGCTGGGGGCGGCCTGGTGCGGCGTTCGGGCCCTCTTCACCACCAAGCACGTCGGCCTTAACGTCGCGGCGGACCCGCTGATGACCAGCGGGTACACGGGCGTCACGGGGGGCCTCGTGATCCTGTCGGCCGACGACCCGTTCGCCCACTCGTCCCAGAACGAGCAGGACAGCCGGCTCTACGCCGCGATGGCCGGCCTACCCTGCTTGGACCCGACAACGATCGGGGAGGCCCACGCGATGCTCCGGGACGCCTTCGCGCTCTCCGAGGAGCTCGGTCTGCCGGTACTCTTCCGGCCGACGACCCGGATCTGCCACTCAAAAGCGGACGTCGAGCTCGGGAGGGTCTCCGGGGAGCGGCGCGCGGCTGCGTTCGCCCGGGATCCGCGGCAGTACGTGGTGATCCCGGCGCACACCCGGGTGCTGCACCGCCGGCTCAACGAGAAGCAGCCGCTGGTCCGCGAGCGCATCCTGAACCTCGGGTTCAACGAGGGGGAGTGCCGCGGCCGGAGGGCCGTGATCGCGAGCGGGATCGCGGCGAGCTACGCTCGCGAGACCCTCCCCGGGGAGATCTCGCTATTCACGGTCCGCGCCTACCCGCTCGACCCCGAACAGCTCCGCTCCTTCTGCCACGGGCACGACGAAGTGCTGGTGGTCGAGGAGGGGGCGCCCGTGGTCGAGGAGCAGGTCCGGCAGGTCGCGGGCTCCGCCGCGGTCTACGGCAAGCTGACCGGCCACGTGCCGGCCGAGGGGGAGCTCTCGTCCTCGGCGGTCCGGGCCGCCCTGGCGAAGGCCGGGTTCGCGGAGCCCCCTGCCGCGCCCCCGACGCCCGAGGACGGGATCCCGCCCCGGCCCCCGATCCTCTGTGCGGGCTGCCCGCACCGCGCGTTCTTCTTCGCCATGAAGCGGGTCTTCAGGGACGGGGTCTTCCCGTCGGACATCGGCTGCTACACGCTCGGGCTCCAGCTCGGGGCCGTCGATACGACGATCTGCATGGGGGCCTCAGTTACGGTCGGCTCGGGTATCGCCCAGACCGCCGGCGGCGACGTGGTCGCGACGATCGGGGACTCCACCTTCCTCCACTCCGGGATCCAGGGTTTAATCAACGCGGTCCACAACGGGGCCGAGATGATCCTGGTGATCCTCGACAACAGGACCACCGCGATGACCGGCCACCAGCCGAACCCGACGACGGGGACGACGGCGACGGGCGAGCCCGCGCCCCGGGTCTCGCTCGACGCGATCTGCCGGGCCTGCGGGGTCTCCTGGGTCGAGACCGTGGACCCGTACGACATGACCGGCACGGTCGCGACTCTCCGCGACGCGAAGGGGCGGCGAGGGGTCCGCGTCGTGATCGCGAAGAAGCCCTGCGTGATCAACGAGCGGCGGGCGAAGGTCTCGCGCCCCAGGTTCGCGGTCGACCCGGACGCCTGTTCCGGGTGCCGGGCCTGCCTGCGCTTCGGCTGCCCGGCGCTTGCGTTCGAGGACGGGCAGGCCCTGGTTACCGATCTCTGCTCGGGCTGCGGGGTCTGCGCGTCCCTCTGCCCGCAGGGGGCGATCGCGAGAGCCGGGAGACCCCCGGCAGAGGGAGGCGCCACATGAGCTTCGACGTCATGATCGTCGGCGTCGGAGGGCAGGGGACGATCCTGGCCTCGAACATCCTGGGAATGGCCTGCGTCGAGGAGGGGCGGCCCGTCCGCGGGGCCGAGACCCACGGGATGGCCCAGCGCGGCGGGTCGGTGGAGTGCTCGGTCCGGATCGACGGCGAGTTCGGGCCGCTGGTCGACCCGGGTACGGCCGACCTCCTCCTCTCGTTCGACCTGCTCGAGGCCCTGCGGTACCGTCACTTCCTCAGGCCTTCGGCCCGCGTCGTGACGAACACGGCGATCATCACCCCCACCCCCGTCTTCACCCAGGAGCTCTCGCTGCCGTCACCGGGCGAGTGCCTCGAGCGGCTCGCGCCGTTCGGGCCGATCGCCCTGGACGCCGGCGCCCTGGCCCGCGAGGCAGGCTCGGAGCTGGCGCTGAACGTCGTGCTGATCGGCGCCGCCTCGCACCTGCTCCCGCTCGCCCCGGAGTCTCTCCTCGCCGCGATCGAGCGCTCGGTGCCGCCGAAGACGGTCGGGGTCAACCGGCGTGCGTTCGCGCTCGGGCGGGAGGCGGCGGTACGGAACCGTCAGGGTGATGGCGTGGTACCACCCAAAAGCAGTTAAGGGCCAGGCGAGATGATCATCCTGTGACGGAAGCGCAAGTGTACCGGGTCAGGGTGCTAGAGACGGTCCCGCACAGGTCCCGGGCGGTCTCGGCGAGGTTCGAGCGGCCGGAGGGGTTCGAGTACGCCGCCGGGCAGTGGGTCCTGGTGACGCTCGAGGCAAACGGGGAGGAACTGGCTCACCCCCTCTCGCTCTCCAGCAGCCCGACCGAACCTTTCCTGGAGGTGACGAAGGGGATGACCGGCCACCCGTTCGCGGAGGCCTTTCGCCAGCTCGCCCCGGGGGACCTGCTGACCGTCCAGGGCCCGTTCGGCTCGTTCGCCATCCCCGACGGGGAGGTGGACGCCGTACTGGTCTCCGGCGGGATCGGGGTGACGCCGCTCCGAAGCATGGTCCGGTTCGTCACCGATGCCGGGCTTCCTGCCCGGATCCTGCTGATCTACTCGGCCCGGACGGAGGACGACCTGGTCTTCGGCGGGGAGTTCGAGGATGTGGAGAAAACGAACCTCCGGTTCCGGCTCCTCCCGACCCTGACCCGCCAGGGTCCGGAATGGACCGGGCGGACGGGGCGGGTCGACCGGCCGTTCCTGGACCGGGAGGTCCCGGATGCCCTCTCCCGGACGTACCTGGTCTCCGGCCCGCCGGCAATGGTGGAGAGCGTCACCGCGTGCCTCGAGGAGATGGGGGTGCCGGCCGGTCAGGTCCGGCGGGAGATCTTCGCGGGGTACTGACCGGCCCGCGGGGCGGGCTCTCTTCCACCCCGGGGACCGCCCGGGTCCGTCGTTCAGATCCACCGCTCGAGCCCGGCCTGGTCCAGGTCGGGGCCGGCTCCCTTCCTGACGACGAGCCCGCGCTCCCGGGCGAATGCGAGGACGGCGCCCGAGACGGCGGACCAGGCGAGCACCGGGAGCCGCCCCCCCGGCCCGGGCACGAGCTCGTACCGGACCGGATGGCCGGGAGTGGAGGCGGGGTGGAGGCCGAAGACCAGGGCGTGCTTCGAGCCCGTGAAGACCTCGAACGAGGGAGAGCCCCGCGGCCCCCGAGCGAACTGGGTGATCGGCCGGGTCCGCCCTCCCTCGCGGTCGAGCTTGAAGAGGGCCTTCGCCCCATGCCGGCCGGTCACCACCGGGCAGGCGTCGAACGGCGGGGCGTCAAGGAGCGCGAGGCTGCCGTCCTCGTCGATGTCCAGGCAGGCGACCGTGTAGCCGTCGGCCGTGGGGTAGTTCATGTCGACCGAGATCGAGAGCGCCTCGGGGCCCCATAGCCGGACGCCCGGGACCCGCCAGAACCGCGCGATCCGGTCCAGCCTCTCGGGCGTCGGGAGGTGGAACGAGTCCCGGACGGCCGCGCCGAAGCGGTCACGCCCGTACTCGGCGAGGAGCGAGGCCGGTGACGGGGGCTGTCCACCGTAGACCCCACGGCTCGAGATCGCGCCGATCGGGGCCTTCGACGTGGGCTGGCAGGGGACCGGTACCAACCCGTTCGCCTCGCACCAGTCGAGCACCGGCCCCGCGACATAGGGGTGGCGGTTCACGGGATGCACGCCCCCGCCGGTCAGCCACGGGAGGACATAGCCCGGCCACGCGGGGGGCGCGGGCTCATCCCGAGAGCCCGGCCAGGACGTTGTAGTTCGCCGTCGCGTCCGCGCCGAACGCGGCCGACGAGCGGAGCCCGGCGAAGAGGTTCATCGCCTGCTGTCTCTCGGTCTGGAAGCCGGAGCGGTCGCCGCCCGCGCTCGCCTGGTAGGCCAGCGCCGTGTGTTGCCAGCCCTGCGCGTACGCGGAGAACTCGCCCATGTACGAGGCTTTCCCGTTCAGGATAGGGACGATCGCGGAGGTGTAGGCGGTCCCGTCGCCGTACTCGGTGCCGGCGTAGGTGACCGACTGGAGAGTGGCGGTGGCCCGCGTGAAGTCGGTCTTCGAGCCGGCGAACCTCTCCGCCGCCGACTGGAACGAGGACGCGGCCTCCCCGAAGCTGCCGCCCGTCATCTGCGACCGTCCCGCCGCGTAGACGTCCGCACCGTCGTACATGGCGAGGGCCGCGTCGGCCAGGCCGACGTACGCGGTCGAGATCGACTTCAGGAGAGCGAGGTTCGCTCCGTTCGCCGGGTCGTTCACCGCGTTCGCCGTGTTGAGGCAGCTCGTGTACGCGCTCTTCGCCTCGCCCAGGTACCGCCGGATCGTCGAGATCTCGCTCGCCTCCCATGCCCGGCTCCAGGCCGTCCCGCCGGCAGCGTAGAACGCCTTCGCATCGGCGTACGTCCCTCCCGTCACGACGCCCGGCGTCGTGGGCGTCATCACCGGGGGCGTGAAACCTCCCCCGCCGGCGATGGGGAGGGGCGGGATCGACTTGGGCGCGATGTCGTGGTGCGCGGGGATCGGGTACTGGGACGTCGCCCGGTTGTAGATGTAGGTGTTGCCGTTCCCGTACCGGTTCATGATATCGATACTCGGCCCGTAGCCGGTGATGTCGAAGTAGGAGTTCGACACCGAGTGGTGGTACTGGGGGTCGTGGTAGTACCAGCCGATGTTCGACTGGGTCGGCGCCCCTCCGTCGACGGCCTTGCCGCCCATGTTCATCTGGTGGAAGTTCTCGACCCGGATGTTGTCGCCGAACGCCCCCCAGAACGCCCACTCCTTGGCGTCCTGGGACCAGCAGTCGCGCAGGGTGATGTCCTTGCAGCCCTTGACGATCTTGAACCCGTAGGTCGACCCGATGTCGATGCAGTTGTCGAACGTCGTGTTCACGCCGTCATGGGCGAAGAAGCCCGCGTTCTTGTTGTTGATCGAGACGCAGTTCTTGAGTTGCGAGTTCCGGTGCACGTACCAGCCAGAGAGGTAGGAGTCCCGGAACGGGGCCTCGGCCGGTTTGCGCTGTCCGTTGTTCCGGGCGACGCATTTCTCCATGTAGACGTTCTTGGTCCCGAGGTACCAGCCCGGCTCGAAGTGGAACCCGTTCTCCCAGTTGTCCTCGGCCAGGCAGTTGATCATGTAGACGTTCTCGAGGTTATTGGCCTCCTGGATGTCGAAGCCGCACGAGAACTCCGAGTTCGACCCGGCATCGACCCCGAAGCCGCACCGGATCGCCTGGCAGTCGATGAACCGCAGGTTCCGGATCGTCCAGCTGTCGGACGAGGCGTTCCGGTCCGCGTTCATGTTGAAACCGTGCGTGTTGGCGTCGATCGCCGTGCAGTTCCGGAACGTGATGTCGCCCGTCTCGGGGTTGTCGACCCAGATGAAGAACATCCCGTTGCCGTCGGTCGGCTGCCGGACGCCGTTGATGTCGACGCTCGTGACCGTCACGTCCTCGATCACGACGCCGTTCGTCCGGATCTTGAAAAAGCTCATGCCCCGGAGGGTGAAGCCCTTGACGTGGACGTTCGGGCGGGTCAGGTGGATCGGGTTGGCGTACCGGCTCGGGTTGTAGGCGTTGATCACGGTCCGTTCCTGGCCGGCACCGTAGAAGTTCGAGTTCAACTTCGGGTGGATCCAGTTCTCGATCTGGAACGTCCCCTCGGTGAGCTGGATCGTGCCGCCTTCGGGGGGAAGCCGGTTGAACGCCTCGTTGATCTGCTGGTCGTCCTTGAACCCCTTGCAGAGGATCTGCGCCTGGGCCTTGGAGGCCGTGCTCGCGTCAGACGCGGCCACGATGACGGTCGGTCCCGCGGCAGCCGCATGGAGCGGGACGAGCAGCAGGCAGAGCCCTATCATGAGCAGTATCGCCGTTCTGGTTCTCATCTGTATCACGTGCACCTCGCGGAGCGCTCTGAACGAGTATGGTAATCCCTGATAATAACCCCACCGGTGGCTGTAAAACGGCGTGGTGGGCTGGATTCTCGATTTACCCCGTGAACGAAAAGCCCGTCGCAGGAGGAACGCCAGGAGGCGGGATCGGACGGGGACCCGGGCCCGGTTACGGGGCGAATCCGGCATGCGCGCGCCCCGGGAGCCGGGAGCCGTCTGGGGAGCCGCCGGAACTGCCGTGCAGCCGGATCGGCCTCACACGCTCTCCCCCCCCGCCGTCCGGCGCGCACTCCCTGTACCGGGGCACGGAGGCCCTCGCGGGGGACGGGGGCGCCGTTCCATAAGTATAAATCTCTCTTCACCCATGGAACGGCGTATGAAGGAACTGAAGCGGTCGCGCGACGACAGGATGCTCGCCGGGGTCTGTGGCGGGATCGGCAGGTACTTCGAGATCGACGCCAACGTGATCCGCCTGGTCTGGGTCGTCGTCACCCTGGTGAGTATTGGTTTCGGGTTGCTCGCGTACCTGATCGCCTGGCTCCTCATCCCCGAGGAGCTACCCCCCGCCGCGGACCCGGGCTCCGGGGGCGGCGGTCCGGTCAGCACCATCCCCGATACCGGGACCATCATCGAGGTCGAGCCGATCGAGGTCCGCTGACCCGCCCGTCGGGCCCGACCCCTCCTTCCCGGGCAGGATACAAGGCGAGCCCGGCCGAGACCGGTGGGAGCTCGTCCTCCCGATCGGAAGCGGGGCGCCTCCGGACCGGGTGTTGACCCTGGGGACCCGGCGGGGTCTCCCCGGAGGGCCTTAATCCCCGGGATTGGGGGCCCGCCGGTGAAGGCAGCTCCGGGTCCGGATGTCCGGGCTTGGTCGTTTTTATGCAAACAGAGGTCTCATATAATCCGCCCCCCAACCTGTCTCCTGTCATGGCCCGTTCCCCGCGCACCGTCGCGCTTGCCGTGCTTCTCGTCCTCGCCGCCGTCCTCTCGACCGGTTGCACCCAGGAGGAGGCGATCACGGTCAGGGTCTCGGAGCATCCCACCTACGGGACGATCCTGACCGACTCGGCCGGCCGTTCGCTCTACGTCCAGGCCCGCGATGTCCCGAACACCGGGGCTATCGCCGATATCGGGGAGCTCGAGCGGTTCTACCCGCCGTTCTTCGCGGAGACCGTGGACAGTCAGGTCGGGATCGATATCTCGGCGTTCGGGTACCTCACGCGCGCCGACGGCCGGCGCCAGACCACGTTCCGGGGCTGGCCGCTCTACTACTACCTGAACGACAAGGAGCCCGGCGACGCCAAGAGCCACGGCGCGAATAACCTCACGTTCCTGGCCAAGCCCGATTACACGGTCATGGTGCGCGAGGACCCCGCGCTGGGGGTGTACCTCACCGATACGGAGGGGGTCGCCCTCCTGGTCTCCGACCGGAACACGACGCCTGCCGGGGCGGACGGCCCCGCACCGTTCCACGCGACTCCGTTGGTCGGCCCGTCGCCCCTGGTCCAGACCCCGGATTTCGGCCAGACAGGCGACGGTACCCAGACGACGTTCCGGGGTCTCCCGCTCTACCTGAACGGCGCCGGCGCCGGCAGGTCGGCCCTCGCGGGGGTTGCCGACGGGTTCCGGCCGGTGATCCTCGCCCCCGCCGGTTCGTCCGCCGTCCCGGCCGCGACGCCGACCGCGCCCCCCGGTCCCACCGGCGGCGCGACCGCCGCGCCGACCGCGGAGGCGACCGCGACCGCGACGCCGACCGGGACACGCTCCGCGTACGACCCGTACACGGGGGGCTCGTACACGCCGACCCCGACGACGCAGGTAGTGGTCGTGCGGCGGACCACCGCGAGTGCCACCACGGTGGCGCCCGGGACCACGGTCCCGCCGACGACCCTCGTCACAACCACGGTCCCGCCTTCGACGATCGTCACGACCACGGTCCCGACGACGTTCCCTCCGCTCACCCTCCCGCCGACGGTCCCCCCGACCGAGGTCCCCACCGAGCCGCCGACAGCCCCTCCGACCGAGATCCCCACAGAGGTCCCCACCGAGCCGCCGACCGCTCCGCCGACCACCCTCGCTCCCCCGATACCAACGGAGACCTCGCTTCCGACGACCACGTTCCCGGACCCGCTCTTCACGATCGCCTGACGGTCCAGGCTGTCCCGTGAACGTCCCCTCACCGCGGTGGGCGGGACGGGGTCCCCCCCCATCTCCCGCCTTCCGGCGGGGCGTCCGCACGCTTCAGTCCGACCGTGCGTCCCCGAGCACGGACTTCACCCGGCCGACCCGGCCGTCGAGGAGCCGAACCTTGATCCCGTGGGGGTGGGTTTCGGACCGGGTCAGGACCGCGCCGACGGTCCCCTCGACGGTCTTCCCGGTCCGCTGGTCCTTTTTCTGGACGATCGCGACCCGGGCTCCGGGCCGGATCGCGTTTCGCGTCCGCCCGTCCGCTCCGCTCTCCCGCACCTCTCCGGGTGTCACGGGGCCGCCACCCCCGCGCAGGCGTTCAGCACCGCCTCGATCAGCCCGAGCGTCCCCTCGATCCCGGCCAGCGGGGCCGCCGCGAGCCGCCACCGGCCGCGGATCGGGGGCGCGAGCGGAACGAACGGGGTCGAGGGCCGGAGCCTCTGCTCGAACGAAGACCCGAGGACCAGGTCCGGCTCCGCGGCGACGAGGGCGTCCTCGACCCGGCGAAGGTCGTCGGCCCTGACCGCGTTCCAGCGACCCGGGGGGTTCACGCCGTCCCGGTACCCGAGGACCGCGCAGTCCGCGCCGAGGTAGCGTTCAAGCAGGAGGGCGACCGCCCCGACATACGCACCCTCGCCGAAGAGCGCGGCCCGGGGAGGGTCGTGGCGTGAGAGGAACTTGTCGCAGGCCCTAACGCACCGCTCGTCGGCGACGTCGCACTCGGTCTCGACTGGTCCGGGGTCGACCCGGTCGTCCAGGGCGGCGAGCCGGGCGAACGTCTCCCGGACCCGGTCGAGGCCGAGCAGGTCTCCCGCCCGCATGCCCGGTCCCGCCGCGTACGCCGGGTTCGCGACCACCGTCAGGGGGGACGCCTCCTCGATGGACTCGACCCGGCCTCCGGCGAAGCGCGGGCCGGGCGTCGCGCCTGCCAGCCGGAGCAGGCGCTCGCACTCGTGCAGGTTCCCCCTGGCGAAGGGGTCCAGCGGGTTCAGGCCGTCGATCCCAACCCCGGTGGAGCCGGCGTCGAGACCCGGTTTCAGGGCGTGAATCGCCCTTTCGTGCCCGGTCCAAGTCCCGCCGAGGAAACCGGGCGCGTCCACGATCACGACGGGAAGGTCGTGCAGCGCCCCGGCCAGGTCCTCGCCCGCGATCGCAGGAACGCAGGTGTTCACCACGGCCACGCGCCGGTGCCGGGGGAGCACCTCCCTGACCGCAGCCCGCACCCGCGCCTCCCCCCCGAGGATCGCGTCCTCGCTCGAGAGGTCCGTGCACCCGATATCGACCCGGAGGAGCGACGACGGGTAGAACCAGCAGCCAGAGGAGCCGTGGACCACGACCCCCAGCCCTTCGTAGGACGAGAGGGCCGCCACGGCCCCGACCATCGCGCAGGGAACGAGCGGCCCCGCCCTGCAGACGGGGTTCAGAGCGCCCGCCTCCAGCGCACCAGGAGCCGGGCAAGCCCGTCCGTGCCGACCGGGGCCGGGTCGGGGAGCGGGACCGGCACCCCTGCCCCGTCTACCTTCATGCCGAGCGTCTCCGCGAGCTCGACGGCCCACGGGGGCGACCCCGGGAGCCGGATCCGGGCCCCGGAGAGCCCCCCGAACCTTGCCAGCAGGGTCTCCTGGTGCTCGATCTCGGCCTCCCGGGCCGCGGTGGCGTCCCGGTCGAGCGCCTGCCCGACCGCCCCGAGAAAACCGAGGGTCCCCGAGAGCCCGACCGGGAAACCGTCGACCCGCGGGGTCCGGGGCCGGACCGGGAAGCGGTCGGCGACCGCCCCGAGCGAGGGCTCGCGGAGGACGAGGAGGTCGGCACGGGGGAGGAGGCCGAACGATGCGGTGGGAACCCCGCGGACGAACCGGAGCCCGATCCCGAGGTCGAGCCGGCCGAGGAGGCGACCGAGCTCGTCCGCGTGCCTGTCGGCGCCGTACTCCAGATTCTTCTCGCCGACGAGTGCGATCACCGCCCCCTCGTCCGGCTCCGGCGGGGCCGGCAGGCGGGCTGCGAGCCCCGCGTACGCCCGGAGGGCCTCCCGTTCGCCCTCGTGAAAACCGCCGCCCAGGAACCCCCCGCTCTTCACCACCACGACCGGGACGCTCCGGATACGGCTTGCGACCGCGGCGCAGTCGTCGCCGATCGCATCGGCCACGCACGTCTGGATGACCGCGATCGAACCCGGGGAGAGCGCGACGGCCTCGTCGAGCGCCTCGTCGAGCGCCGCCTCGCCGCCGAAGATCACCTCCCGCTCGCCCAGGTCGTCCGAGAGCAGGGTGGGAAGCCGGGCGCCGGGCGTATCCAGGAGGGTGGTGAGCAGCAGCGAGACGTGGTGGTGGGCGCACCCCGCTGGGCCGTGGACGAGCGTGACCCCGTCGGCGACGGCGGTCGCGACCGAGAGCGCGCCGGCGAGCGTGCAGCCGTCAGAGCTCGGTGTATTCGAAGGCGAGTGACTCGAGGACATCCTGGGAGAGGGGGCGGGGTATCGAGAGGTCGTCGTTCCGGAGGACGTCGGCGGCGAGCCGACGGTACACCTCGGCCTGGTCCGAGTCCGGGGCGTACTCGATCACGGTCTGCCGGTGGAGCTCGGCGAGCTGGACCGACCGGTCCCGCGGGATGGCGGCGACCAGGTGCGAGTTGATCGCGGCGGCGAAAGCCCCGACAAGGCCCTCCTCGCGCTCCATGCCCTTCGCGTTCAGGATCACGCCGGCGAGCCGGCAGCGGCACCGTCCCCGCTCGGCGAGCCGGGCGATCGCTTTCGCGATGTTGTTGGCCGCGTAGAGCGACATCAGCTCGCCCGAGCTGACCAGGTAGACCTCCTCGGCGTAGCCCTCGCGCATGGGCATGGCGAACCCGCCGCAGACCACGTCCCCGAGGACGTCGTAGACGATCACGTCGGCCTCGAGCGCGCCGCGCGCCTCGAGGAGCTGGAAGGTCGCGATGATCCCGCGGCCCGCGCACCCAATCCCGGGCTCGGGCCCCCCGGCCTCGACACACCGGACCCCGGCGTACCCCGTCCTCACCACGTCCTCCAGCGCCACGTTCGGCGCTCCCCGTTCCCGGACGAGGTCGAGCACGGTCGGCATCGGCTCTCCGTGCATCAGCATCCTCGTCGAGTCGTGCTTGGGGTCGCACCCGACCTGGAGGACCGATCGCCCGCTCTCGCCGAGCGCGGCCGAGAGGTTCGCCGAGGTCGTCGACTTCCCGATACCTCCCTTGCCGTAGAGGGCGATCTGCTTCATCCTTCAGGCGTTGGGGCCCCTGGGGGTTCAACCTTTCCGAAGTTAACGCAGTTCCAGTTGATCTCTCCCGTTCCCCCCGATCACTCCCGGATCATCACGAGCTCCATCTTGAACCGTGTCCGGGCTGCGACCGCGTGGGGGACGTTCGCGGGCATGACGATCAGGTCGCCCTCGGAGAGCATGTGCTCCTCGTCCTGGATCCGCACCAGGGCTGTGCCCTCCAGGACGGTCACGATCGCGTCGAACGGGGCCGTGTGCTCGGAGAGCCCCTCCCCCTCGTCGAAGGCGAAGAGCGTGATCGTCCCCGAGTGCTTGAAGACGAGCATGCGCGAGACGACGGCTCCGGGCTGGTAATCGACGAGGTTCCGGAGGGAGACGACCTGCCCCGGCTCGAGGTTGGGCTTCGTTTCGGCCATGGTGGCGGGTCGGCGGCCCGTGGGAAAAGGGTTACGCCCGGCGACCGGCCTCGATGGCCTCCACCGCGGCGGGGAGCCCCTCGCGGATCGCGGCTGCTCCGAAGAACGCCCGCCCGCCTGCGACCGCCTCCGGAAGCCCCCGGGGCGTCACGTTGAGCGCCCGGTTCACGTCGTGGTACCGGGTCGTGTTCGCCGGGTTGCCGTGGATCTCGATCCGCTCGATCCGGATCCCGGGGTGGTCGGCCGCGACCTCGTCCAGGAACGGCGAGACCTGGTGGCAGGCGTGGCACGACTCTCCCCAGAAGAAGAGGACGTCCGCCGTCTCCCCGGCGATCCCGGTCGGCACCGCCGGCCCGGGGTCTGGCGGGGTGACACAGCCGACCGCCATGAGCAGGGCGAGCAGGACGACGGCGGTTCCCGTGGTGCGCCGCATGGTCCCTCAACCGGCGATGCCGGCGGCGAGCGCGGCCAGGAGGACCAGGTCGTAGGCCCCGTGGGCGATGGCCGAAGTCGTGGTGTTCGCCCGCCGGCGGATCCAGCCGAACGCGAGCCCGGCGAGAAAGACGGAGAGAAGCGCGTCCCAGGAGTACTGCCAGGCGTGGAGCGCGGCGAAGACCAGGCTCGAGAGGACGATCCCGAAGACGGGCTGGAGCACGCCCCGGACCGCCAGCTCCTCGCCCACTCCGGCCGAGACCGCTGCCGTGACCGCACCGACCGGGGTCAGCATCCCGGAGAAGAGCAGGGCGTAGGCCTCCTGGTCCGTGCCGGGCCAGCCGAGAATCTGCCAGATCTCCGCGATGGCCCGGTCCAGCAGGCCGATACCGAGAACCAGGGCCACCGACATCCCGAGCCCGAAGAGGACCTGGCTTGCGGTCGGGCGGACGAAGGCGAGTCGCTCGAGGGTCTCGGCAAAGGTGCGCCGGAAGAAGAGTCCGACCGCCAGGAACGACCCGTAAATGATGAAGAGCAGGGAGTAGATCTGGGTCCGGGCGAGCTCGTCGGGGGACTGGCCCGCGTACAGGGGAAGCAGGTGCTCGGAGAGGAACGGCGGCGCCCCGTTGACGATCAGGGGCACCGACGGGACGAGGATTAGCGCGAGCACGAGCACGAGCCCGACGGCGTGGACGAACGAGTCCGGGTCGAGCGGCAGGACACGCGCGAGCCGTTCCCTGAACGGTCGGGCGAAGCCGACCAGCGACACGAGCCCGAAGAGCGACCCGAGCCCGAGGAGGGCGAACGCGGTCGGCCCGAGCTGGGGCGGCAGGACGCCCGACTCGAAGTCCTCGAGCGGCACGACCGCGATCACGCCCAGCAGGAGCGAGAGCAGGACGAGGGAGGCGACGATCCCGAGCAGGAGGAGCGCGGTCAGAAAGCGCAGGGGCCGGGAGTCCTCGGACAGGTGCGTGAAAACGGCCAGGACGACGAACGGGGCGACCTGGAGCGCGCCCGCGGCGAGCAGGAGGGCCTCGGTGTCGGGATCCCCGCTCGTGACGAAGAGAAGCGCGACGAGCGCGGCGACCACGATCGTTCCGAGGAGGAGGGTGCGGTATCCCGTGCGATCGCCGGTCCCAACCGGTTCTGGTGTGTCGAGGGTCGGGACCGGATTGGATTCCACACCGGTGGTCTGTCGGTCGGGCTATATCTCTCTTTTCGTGTTTCCGGGATCCTGTCTCCGGCACCGTCGGGGACGGGAGACCCGGGATCATGGAGGAATGCGACAGAATAGCGGGAGTCGATACCGACCCCTTCTGGCCCCGGGAGCATGGGGGACGGGCGCTGAGACGGAGATGCGGCCCGGGCGACGCCCCCCCCGTGACCCTGTACCGGCTGACCGGGGACAGTACAACACTCGCTACGGCTGCACATTAGGGTTTGCCAATCAACATTGCCGTGCAACTGTGATGAGCAATGCCTTTCCTCCTTGCGGAACGGGGTCGGCTGGGCCCGCGTGGGCGTGGGAGATGGAGGGTCGCGCGGCGGGGAGGTTCCCGGTGCCCCCCCGGGGGGGGCAGGGCGGGGGTGACGGGGAGCGTCGCCTGCCGGAAGAATGCGTCCCGGGACGCCGGAGGATCCGAAACCCCGTCCCCAGACGCTGAGGGGGAGATTTGAACTCCCGAGGGGCAGAGCCCCACAGGCTTTCCAGGCCTGCGCCGTACCAGACTAGACTACCTCAGCAGAAAGGACAGCGGTTCAGGTTGAACCGTGAGACCCTTAAGCCTATGCCTCGAGCCCCGGGGGCGAACCGGTCTGCCGTCGGGGGGCGGCATCCGTCGATCTCAGCGGGCTCCCCGCGACCAGCCCCGGGGGTATGTCCCGGGTTGCATGAAGACCGTCTCCGGGGTCGCCACGAGCCCGGTCCTCCCCGGCCCCGTCGACTCGCTCGGAACCAGGGTGCGGGCGAGGGCCACCAGCTCTCCCGCCCGCGTCGCGAGCGCCACGGTCTCGCCGGCCTTGAACGGCGGCAGCTCCACCACCCCGACGCCGGCGAGCGCCGCTCCCCGGCAGACCGCGTCGACCGCCCTGTCCCCGATCACGATCCTCTTCAGGTCGGGCACGGCGGCGTCGATCTTCAGGACCATCGCATCGAGCGGGTCCCGGTTCCCCTCCAGGGCACGGACGGACGCGTCCTTGAGTGCGTGGAGCGTGACTGCGTCGGCCTCGCCGAACGCGCCCGACCGGGTGCGCCGGAGCTCGACCATCTGCCCGCCGCACCCGAGTGCGAGCCCAACGTGGTGGCAGAGCGTCCTGATATACGTCCCCGCGTCGCACACCACCCGGAAGAGGACCAGCCTGCCCGTGACCTCGATCACCTCCAGCTCGTGGATCCGCCGGATCCGCAGCTGACGCTTCACGGCCGAGCGGCGGGGCGGGCGCTGGTATATGCGACCGACGAACTCCGATGCGCCGGCGCGGACCCGCGCCTCGTCGACGTCGGCGTGGAGGCGCATTAGGCAGACGTACTCCTTCTCGTGACCGAGGAAGAGGCGCGCGAGCCGGACGGCGCGCCCGAGCATCACCACGAGCAGCCCCGAGACCTGGGGGTCGAGCGTGCCCGCGTGGCCGACGGGGACGCCCAGGATCTCGCCGACCCACGCCGCCACCTGGTGGCTGGAGGGGCCGCGGGGCTTGTCGACCACGACGATCCCGGGTCTACGGACGAGCGGCGTCATCGCTCCCCGATCGCCCGGAGGGCCCCCTCAAGGGAACCGTCGCCGACCGCATCCGGCTCGGTCCCGGCCCTGCGCATCCGCTCAGCGGTGATCTCGCCGATCGCACAGGCCAGCAGGCCCGGACGCGGTTCCCAGACCGCCTCCGAGAACGAGTTCGCCGAGGTGAACAGCACGGCGTCCGCGTGCTCGAGGTCGAGGGGGCGGCCGGTCGGGATCAGGCGGTAGATCCGGTGCTCGGCCGGCTCCCCTCCGGCCCTCCGTATGGCCTCGAGCAGGGGCTCGTTCGGGATGTCGGCGCGGGGGATGCCGACGGTCTTTCCGGCCAGCCACGACCCCATGTACGGCACGAAGTCCCTCGAGTAGAACGCAGGGAGCACCTCCGCCGCGACCCCGTGGCGGGCGAGAGCCGACCGGGTCGCCGGGCCGATCGCGACCACGCGGAGGTGCCGGCCCGGGACGGCGAGCCGGGGGCCCACCAGGTCGGCCGGGAGGGCCGAGGTGAAGAAGAGCCCATCGAACCGGCCCGCCTCCAGGTCGGCCGCGAAAGTCTCGATCGCGGCCGGCAGGACCTCGGCGTCGAGGGGCGAGACTGTATAACAGTCGTTGCCGAACCGGGCACACCGCCCCCTGTCGTCCCTGTCCTTGCCGGGCAGTCTGGTGATGGCGATCCGCATCCGCCTCTGTCGTCGTCGCCGCCGGACTAAACGCTATCGATCGCCTTTATCGTCCCCGCCTCCGACGGGAGTGTGATGCTCGCGCTCGCGGCCGGGACCATCGTCGGCGTGGTGCTCGGCGCCCTCTCCGGCCTCGCCCCGGGTATCCACGCGAACACGCTCGCGGCGGCCCTGCTCGCTGCCGGCACCGGGTTCTCGGCAGTTCTCGGCGAGGAGGCCCTCGCCGCGGCGATGTTCGCGGCCCTGATCACCCACTCGTTCCTGGACAACATCCCCTCGACCTTCCTGGGCGTCCCCGAGGCCGACACGGTTCTCTCGGTCCTGCCCGCCCATGCCCTCTGCCTCGAGGGGCGGGGCGAGGAGGCCGTCCGCTGCTCGGCGATCGGCTCGGCTCTCGCCATGGTCTTCGGAGTCCCGCTCTCGCTCGTCTGCGTCCTGGTCCTCCCCCCGCTCCAGCCGGTCCTGGACTGGGCGATCGGGATCCTCCTGGTCGCGGTCGCCGCGTACCTGATCCTCTCTTCCGACTCGGTCCCCTGGTCGTGCGGCATCTTCGCAGTGTCGGGCCTGCTCGGCCTCTTCGCGCTCCGGTACGGGTTCCTGGCATGGCACGCGCTCGGGGACGGGGCCGTGCTCATGCCCCTCCTCACGGGCCTTTTCGGGCTGCCCGTGCTCCTCACGGCCGCGCACGGCACGATCCCCGAGCAACGCTTCGACGGGATCTCGGTCCCGGCCCGACTGCTGTCGCGCCACTCCCTCCTCGGCACCCTGGCCGGGCTCTTCGTCGGCTGGCTCCCGGGGCTCTCGAACGCGACCGCGAACAGCCTGATCGACGCCGGTATCGGGTATGACCGCGACCGCCGAGGTTTCATCGTCGCGACCTCCGCCGCGAACACCGCGAATGCCTTCATCGGCCTCGCCGCGTTCTTCGCGATCGGGAGGACGCGGAACGGCGTGCTCGCCGCGATGTCGGGCCTCGACCTCCCGTCCATGCCCACTCTCATGGCCGCCGGACTGGCTGCGGCCGTCGCCGGTTTTCTCCTCACGGTCCGTCTCTCCTCTTCGGCCTCGCTCCTGGCCAGGGTTGACGGGCGGCGGCTCCACGTCGCGGTCGTCGCCCTGATGGTCCTCCTATCGGCGGTCCTCACGGGCCCTTTCGGGCTCCTGGTCCTCGTCCTCGCGACGATGGTGGGGCTCGTCCCGCCGCTCGTGAATGTCCGCCGGGTCCACGCGATGGGTGCGATCATGCTGCCGGTCATGGCCTGGTCGTTCGGGTTCGGCGGGTTCTAGGCGGTGCTTTCATCTACCGTCCGGGCCGATCCGTACGCGTGACCCGGCGGTACTGGTGGGGGGAGATCGGCAAGGACGGTACCTGCACGCCGGCGCCGGTCGACGGGGCGGCCGCGCTCGCCAGGCTCGCCACGCTCGAGACACCGATGGAGTCCTGGGTCCCCGCACCGTGGGAGGCGACCGCCGCCTGCGGCGGGTTCGCGGACCGGGCCGAGTACCTGGCGCGCCTCCACCGCCTGGCGGCGCGGCTCGCGGCGGCGGGGGTGGCCGATGCCCTGCAGCGGCCCGACATCGAGCTCGCCCGGATGGTCCGGGCCCTCGACGGGCTCGACGAGGCGATCAATCTGCTGACCGAGCGGGCGGTCGAGTGGCACGCGACCCGGGACCCGGGCTTCACCAGGAAGTTCTCGTCGATGCCGGCCCGGCGGCTGGTCCCCCTCCTCGCCGTCCGGGCGAAAGGGCCGCTCCGTGCCCTCCTTGCCGAGATCGAGGCGCTCGCCGCTTCCCGGGCAGCACTGGCGAAGGACGTGACCCGGGCCGCGAACCGGGTGCTGCCGAACTGCTCCGCGCTCGTCGGAGGGCTGGTCGCGGCCCGCCTCCTCGCGGCCGCCGGCTCGCTCGACGCCCTCGCCCGACTTCCCGGGTCCGGCATCCAGGTTCTGGGCGCCCGGACCGCGCTCTTCTCGCACATCCGGTCGGGGACGCCGCCCCCGAAGCACGGCCTGGTCTTCCAGCACCGGCGCGTCCACAACGCCCCGCCCGGCAGACGGGGTCGGGTCGCCCGGGTGCTCGCGTCCCGGCTCGCGATCGCGGCCCGGATAGACCGGTTCCGGGGCGAGGCGGATGCCGTGTTCATCGAGGTCGCGAACGCCCGGATCGACGGGGTGCTCGAATGATCTGGCGCGACGGGGTGCTCGTCTCGCCGGGCGCGGGAGGGGTCTACGGCGAACGGATGCGGGGGGGCTTCCGGGTCTGGGACCCCAGGCGGTCCAAGGTGGCGGCGCTCGCATACATCGACCGGGAGTTCGAGATCCCGGAGGGCGCCCGCGTCCTCTATCTCGGCGCCGCCAACGGAACGACCGTCTCGCACGTGGCCGACTACGCGGAGGTCGTGTACGCGGTGGAGTTCGCGCCCCGGCCGATGCAGGACCTCCTCGCGGTCGCATCGCGGCGGACGAACATCGTCCCGATCCTCGCCGACGCCAACCGGCCGGGGAGGTACGCGCACTTGCTCGAGCCGGTCGACCTGATCGTCCAGGACGTGTCCCAGCCCCACCAGGCCGCAATCGCGGTCCGGAACCGGCCGTTCCTCGTGCCCCGCGGGCGGCTCGTGCTGATGCTCAAGGCGCGATCGATCGACCAGGAACGGCCGGTCGACGAGATCGGTGCCGGCGTCACGGCCGAGCTCGGGGCTGGCGGATACGCGGTCGAGTCCATCCGGAGCCTGGTCCCGCACCACCGCGATCACCTGGTGATACTCGCGCGCACCGCCCCGTGACCGGGCTGCCGGCTCCGCCCCCCAGCTTCATCCCGTCGAAGCGCCCACGCATCCCGATGCCCCGGATTCGACCGTTCCGGATCGCTGCCGCGTTCAAGCTCCACGACCCGGACGCCCCTGAGGTCTCGGCCCGCCTCGTCGGCGAGGGCAGTCTCGACGGCCTCCAGGTCTACGTGCGGGGCCCCCTGCAGCCCGCTGATATCCGGGCGCTCGACGCGTACGCGGCGCTCGAGACCGGGCTCGTGGTCCATGCACCCCATCACCAGGACGGCGTGAACCCGGTCGAGCCGACCGCGCCCGGGGACCTCTCCCCGGACGAGGGAAAGGCCCGCCTCGAGGCGGGGATGACCGCGACTCTCGAGGCGGCGGACCGGCTCGAGGCCGAGTGGATCGTCGCCCACACCGGCTGCCTGGTCCGGCGCAATCCCGCGGAGGGGCTGGAGGCGATGTCCGCGTTCCTGGACACCTGGTCGGACCCGCGCCTGATCCTCGAGAACCTGCCCGCGATCGGCCGAGACGTCTCGTTCACCGGGACCTCGGCGGGAGACCTCCTCGCGCTCGGAGGGGGCCGGGTCAGCGGCTTCTGCCTGGACCTCGCCCACCTCTACGTCGCGGCGAACCACTTCGGCTGGGACTACCCGGTGGCCCTCGCCGCGTTCGACCACCTGCCGGTGGTCTACCAGCACCTCTCGAACTCGCCGCGGGGCTCGCCCCGGGACCGGCATACCCCGCTCGACTCGCCCGACGGCGGAGTTCCCTTCGAGCACGCGATCGCCTGGATCGCGGTCCACCCCCAGAACACGACCTGCCTCGAGTACAAGACCGCCGGCGGCGGGGTCTACGATGCCCAGCTTGCCGCCTTCGACGCGCTGTACCGGCGGCATGCGCCCTTGGACGCACGGGCAGCTCTCCGGGATCTCCAGCGCTGCCCCGGGATCGGCCCCTCGATGGCCCGGGACCTTATCGAGCTCGGCATCAGGTCCGTCGACGACCTCAGGGGACGGGACCCGGAGGAACTGTACGCCGGGGCCTGCGAACAACGGGGCGTCGCCGTCGACCGGTGCGTGCTGTACGCGTTCAGGTGCGCGGTGTACTTCTCGGAGACGTCCGATCCCGATCCCGATCTGCTCCGCTGGTGGCGCTGGAAGGACCGGTGACCGGGTCCGCCTTTTATCCGCGGTAAGAGCCCCTGATCCCTGCGGGCCGGCCGGCCTAGTCCGGCGTGGTCGGGAGACCGTATTTTCGGCAGAGCTGCTGCCAGCGGCCGTAGTGGAATGAATCCAGGCTCGGTCCCATTCCGCGCAGCCCGTTCCACTCGGCAGCGTCCTCTGCCTCGGTCACGATCGAGGTGAAGGGAGCTCCCCCGGCGACGGGGATCACCACGGGCATCGAGACCAGCCGGCCGGCCCCCCGGTATTCGCCTCCGGCGTCGGTGATGATGGACGGCGCCGTGCTCTCGATGAACGCGTACCCCGTCCCCCGGTAGTCGTACCCGTCTGGGCAGAGGATCCCGACGGCCATGTGGTTCTCGGCCTCGAATTCGAAGAGGGCAACGCCGAAACCGAGTTCGCGCAATAGCGCCGCGAGCAGCACCGACCTGTCCGAGCAGACCCCCCGACCGAGGTAGAGGGTCTCGTACGGATACCGGACGCCGTAATACGTACCCGCGGCCCGCTCATCGTCGTACTCCAGGTGCTGGACCAGGCTCACCGCGATCCGTCCCCTGTCGTCGGGCTCGTCCGTCATGGAGGCGATCGTGGTGACGATATCTCGAAGGTAGGGACTGGTCGACGGTTCGCCGATGACCCGGCCGTAGCGGGCGGCTTCGTCGTCGCCGACGAACCCGACGATGCGGTCGGGCAAGGCATCGTAGACGCCGCGGTAGAGCACCACGGGGACGGCCCCTGTTCGCCCCCTCACGGTGTAGGTCAGATCCAGGCCCCCGGCCCCTGTCTCGTGGGATGAATGGCCGGGCGGACTCCCGGGGATCACGGTCGGTTCGTGGATCGAGGGATCCGGCCCCAGACCGTACAGCTGCTCTATGAACCCAGGAACGGCCTGGACGGCGGCAAAACCTCCGACGGCCAGCAGAAAGAGCAGGATGAGCACGCGCCCGGGGTTCACGGCCCGGGGAGTCGCCGCCGCGACCGGAGCCCGGGGCGGCGATGCCACTGCCAGTAACCGGAAGCCGCACCAGGGGCACCAGACGCCCTGGACCGTCGTCACGTCCTGGCCGCAGCGGGCGCAGTATCGCCGGGGGCGAATCCTCGCCGCCTCGCGGGCTCCCTCGGCGCAGTACGGGCAGGGGAGCGACCCGTCAGCTCTCGTCGCCCCGCAGTACGGGCAGCGGGCCATCGTTGGGCGATGAGCGCTCCGTGGCAATACGCATTGCGATGCCCGCCCAAAGGGATCTCGAACGACCCGGGCCACACGAGGGGCACGGACCCGCCCCCCGATCGGATGCATCGCCGGCGCGTTCACGACGATCGCGTCCCCGCCCCTGCTGGTCCGCGCGCTCCGGACGGAGTCGACCGGGGACCTCTCGTTCCCGTCATCCGTCTTCTTATTCTCGGGGGTCTCGATCTGGAGCCTCTCCGGCGTCCTAGTCCGGGCCCTGAAGGTCTTCCGCGTGGAGTACGGCTAGAGCCGTCTCCCCGTCGCCTCGAGCGCCTCGGTCACGGTCTCGGCTTTCGGCTTCAGCATAACGACCGGGATATCGACGATCCGCTCGACGATCGAGGCGAGCACGGGTGCGCAGATGATCGCGGCCGCCCCCTCCTTCTCGGCCCGGGAGGCTGCGACGATGCACTCCTCGAGCGAGTTCGCCGCGTACCCCCGGATCGGGTACGTCCGTCCCCGCGCCTCTATCGCGAGTCCGACGACCTCCTCGAGCAGGAACCGGGCGGCGATCACCGCCACGAACCGCCCGGGACGGGGCTCGAGTGCCTCGACGATCTTCCTGACGGTCGAGAGGCGGGGGTCCCGCTCCCCCGACGAGCACTTGTAGAGGGTCGGGAGCGGTATCCCGGTCAGGTCCGAGAGCTCTCGGATGGTCATGTCGCGCCGTGCGAGCTCCTCGGTGAGGGCCGCCTGGAACGTCGTGTCGATCACTCGCCGCAGGAACATGGCGTGTTTCCGTGGGGCGCCGGCCCTCTTGTCCCTTTCCCGGTGACTGTGGGGGGGGTGGCGGCGTCGTGCTTCCGCGCGGCGACGGCCGGGAGGTGCCCGCCGGGCTCGCCGTCACGGGACCCGGGCCAATACTGATAATAACGGCTCACGCCAGAGATCGGTACCCAGCACAGGTGGTGCCGTTATCGGACTCTCTGACCGTTTCCGCCCGAACGTGAAGGAGCTTGCGGCGGTACGGGACCTCCCCACCCTCCTGGCCCTTCTCGGCCGTCGCAACCAGGAGGTTCGCGAGGAGGCCTTCGCCGCCCTCCAGGGGCTCGCATCGGCCGACCCGGACCCTTTCATCGCGCTTCTCTCCACCGGAGGCGACCCCGAGCTCGCGGCCATGTCGGCAGCAGTGCTCGCGACGGTGCCCGGGCTCGATCCCTCCCGGCTCATCGGGGCTCTGGGGGAGCCAGGGTTCGGGGCCTCGCCCCACGCGGTCAGGCTCCTCGCGGAGCAGCGCGAGCGCGGGCTCCCCGACCTGCTCGGTGCCCTCGAGTCGGGCAACGAGCAGAAGAGGGACGGTGCCGTGCTCGCCCTGACCGCGATGGGGGGGGTCGCCTGGCCCTCTCTCTCGTCCCGGCTCAAGAACCCGTCGCACCGGGTCCGGAGGGGGGCCGCGCGGGCCCTCTCGCAGTCGGGCTGGATCCCGGAAGACGACCACGAGGCCTGTGCGCTCCTCGCCGCGCTCGGGGACTGGGGGGCGCTCGCCGGGGAGGGGCCGGTCGGGTTCCAGTCCCTGGTGGATGCGCTCGCGGACGCGCACCCGGGCGATCGCGGCGGGGCTGCCCGGGCCCTGGGGGGGACCGGTCGAACGGACGCCGCGGGCCCCCTGCTCGACCGCCTCTCCCGCGACCCCGAGGAGGAGGTCCGGGGGGCCGCGGCCGACGCGCTGGGCCGTCTCGCCGACCCGCGGGCGGTCCCGCACCTCGTGAGGACCCTTCACGACCCGTCCCCCCGGGTCAGGCAGACCGCCGCCAGGGCGCTGACCGCGCTCGGGTGGCGCCCGTCCACGGAGGAGGAGACCGTCGCCCACCTGGTCGCTTCAGGGGATTGGGCCGCCCTCGCCCGGCTCGGCGGCGTCGCGGTGCCGGGGCTGGTCGCGGTCATCGGCGACGACTCGTTCGCGGTCCGTCGCGGAGCATCCCGGGCGCTTCTCGAGATCGGCCAGGCCGCCCGGGCGCCCCTCGAGGAGGCCCGGAGGGACCCGAACCCCGCGGTCCAGGAAGAAGCCGCCGCGATCCTCGCCCGCCTTCCCGCCGGGCAGGACGGGGCGGCACCGGAGCCCGGGACGATCCCCCCGCCACCGCTCGCCGCGCTGGTCGGGGCCCTCTATGCGGGCGATGCCGGGGAGCGCGTGGCCGCTGCCGGGGCGCTGGCCTCGATGCCGCCCGACCGCGCGGTGCCGGCTCTCGCCGGCGCACTCCTCGACCCGGATCCGGACCTGCGACGGGCGGCGGTCGCCTCGCTGGGCGAGCTCGCCACGCCGGGAGCGATGCCGCTCGTGGTCGATCGCCTCGCCGACCCCGACGCGGGCGTGCGCGGCGCGGCCCTCGAGGCCCTGTCGGCAGCGGGGCCGCGGGCCGTGCCGGCGCTGGTCGCCGCGCTCGGCAAGCCCGAACGCGAGGTCCGGCTGGCTTCCGCCGGCCTCCTCGTTCGTTCCGCCCGGCAGGGTCATCAGGCAGGTGACCCCGTGGCGCTCTCGCTCGCCCTCGAGGACTGGCACGGGCTCGCCCGCTTCGGGGAGGACGCGATCGAGCCCCTAACCGGCCTCCTGGCGCACCCCGACCCCGACCTGCGGCTCGGGGCGGTGGTCGCGCTGGGCGGGATCGGAGGGGCCCGGGCAGAGGACCTGATCCGCCTGGCCCTCGCCGACCCGTCCCCCGCCGTCAGGAACCGGGCGGCGTCGCTCTTCCACCTCGATCGCCCCGGGCTCCGCGACTGAATCAGGCGATCTAGCCCGACGGCCCGGTCGACTCCTCTCCCGGGTCGGGCCGGGCGAGATCCCGGACGAGACCGACCAGCCTCCTGCCGAGCGGAGTTTCCTGGTAGACGATCCAGTTGGCCTGCCGTTCCCCCCGGATCAGGCCTGCCGACTGCAGCACCGAGAGGTGGTAGGAGAGCTTCGAGTCGGGCACCCGGAGCACGTCCTTGATCACGGAGACGCACAGCGGCTGGGTCGCGAGCAGGTGCAGGATGGAGAGCCTGATGGGGTCCGAGAGCGTATGGAAGCGGCGGCTCTCGGCCTGGAGCCGTTCCTCGCCGGGGATTAGCCGTGCGAGCGCCTCCAACCCGCCCTGCTCCTCTATCGACTGCCTCACCTCTTCGGGGACTGGAACGATGGTCTCACCCCTCTGCGCGGTACTGGCGCACGCGTCACCTATTTCCAACTGAGTATATATACCTGCCGCCATGGAACGCCGCTGTAGAGTCTCGAATTCATTTCACTCACACAACCACCTCTGTGCGTACCCGAAGATCCGTTCCGGTGGCAATCGTTCAAGGAAGACCGTTTCGGGCACCTTATAGTCCAAACTGGCATGTGGTTTGATTCTGTTCTGCCAGCCGACGACATCGTCCATGGAAAAGCCTGCCGCGATCAACCGGTCGATCTCCCTGAAAA
>JAAYEG010000012.1 GCA_012728895.1 Methanospirillum sp.
CAAACCTCATGCCAGTTTGGACTATAAGGTGCCCGAAACGGTCTTCGTTGAACGATTGCCGCCGGAACGGATCTTCGGGTACGCACAGAGGTGGTTGTGTGAGTGAAATGATTCCGAGATCCTACAGCGGGACGGACTCCGACAAGGTTGATAAGATCGAGGTATCAGTAAACGGTGCAGCGGCTGCCGCCCCGGATACGCCTTTCACCAGTGACCCCCCCAAAGTTGGTGAATCAGCGATTGTTCAGCACGATGATGGCAAGGCGAATACCCACCTTGTCGTGATTGCGACGTTCACCGACGGTACTGAACAGATTATCCTTGACACCACCATGGTCAACCCCAACGAAGCCTAATTCCCCCCTTTTTTGTCTCCAATTGCTAATTTATAGGACATCCAGAATTATTCACCCAAAACCATCTATCAACTAAAGGAACTATTACCATAATACTTGATTTCCAAGTAATCGCGGATCTGACAGTATCGTACTGCCTTCGTGATCCATATTATCTCATTTTCTCGACATCTCCTTCACCCATATCTTCGCCATTTCCTTTGTGCCACAACCGGTCATCCCACGGCACAGCACTCCGAGGATACCACGAGCGCATCGTCTAGCGCTGTCGCTCGACCCCTTCCCATCTCGAGCTGTTCTCAGTGCAGGTTGGTTATCGCGGACTATCCCTTGGCCAATGCGGACTGCGGATGCTATCCGGCGCGCGGACGTATCCCAGGATAGTCACCTCCGCAGAACAGTGCCTCCGCCACCCAAACGGAATACCGTCGCCACTCACGCCAGTGGCGCCCCCCTTGAGTGTGCGCATGCGAGCCCCCGCCTGATGCACACACAGTAACGATAATGGTACACATATCCATGCACATATCGAAACGGTCGCACTCTCCAGGTCCGCGATCGGGATCTGAATTTCCGTGCGTGCCTTCGTTATGCGCACCATATCCACGGGCGATCGGACACAAAGTAGGCCCCGCGATCTCTAGACCGGTGCACATACCGAGAACCATTTCTCCAGAGCTCATCACTCATACCAGATCAGGCACGACCGACCCACGGCCACACCCCCGGCCCGGCCGGAATCACGATCCCGATCGGCCTGCCGCTCCTCGTCGTCATCGGCTACTTCCTCTGGAAGGACGCCGACACCGTGACGGCGGACGAAGGCGACGATGACCTCGCCGACGAGGACGACGCAGCGCCGCTCCCCGCACCGGCCGGCGCCGTTCCGGGCGCGGACGACTGAAGCGGCGCGGCGGCAGGGCACGCGGGCGTGCCGGCGCCGGCCCGGGGATCACCAGGAGCTGCCCAAAGCCGGCCGACCCTCTTCAGCGATCTCCCGCAAGAATCACCCGCCCCATCATCGATCCACGCCGCCCGGTGATCCACGGCAGTAATTGACAGCCCGCCGACCCTCTTCCGCGATCTCCGCGCCGGCCGGCCGGCCGGCCCATCACCGATCCGGGCCACGCGGTAACGACCCGGAGGCACCGAACGCCCGTCGACCGTCCGGCCCGGCCCCCTGTCGCCACGGCCCATGCCCCGTCCCCGCGACAAAATAGAAAAAGTTATGACAGTTCCGCCGAGAGTGGATCGTGTCCCCTGCCTCGAGCGGGGGACGGGCTGGAGACATCGATGGCAACGAACCGGACGGACGACGCGGCTTCGGAGGTCATGGGCCACATACTGATGGTCGCCGTGGTGGTAATCCTGGGCGCGGTCATCGCGTCGTTCGCGTTCGGCATGGCGGCCGGCGTCACCCGGACGGTGGCGATCGCCATCTCGGCCCAGCAGCAGGGCGACGACATCGTTTTGACCTACATGGGCGGCAGAGACAACCCCTCACTCCACCGCCTCGAGGTCACCGGCGCCGAAGCGGACGGCACCGCGATCGACGACTCCTTCGCGAACACCCCGCCGGCCGTCGGTGAGACGCTGACCATACCGGATGCCGGCAACGCCGGCGGCGACCACGTGGTCGTCGTTGCCCAGCTCGTCGACGGCTCGAGGCAGGTCATCCTCGACGTCGTCGTCTGAGCCCATCACCCTCCTCTCCTTTTTCGCGAGATCCGGCACCCCTTCACCCGCCCCATCGCCGATTCGGGCCGCTCGATAAGCACCGGCAGCGATCGAAACCCCGCCGGCCCCCTTCTGGGATCTCCCGCACCGGCCGGCCGGCCCATCGCAGATCCGGGCCGCGCGATAATCACCGGCAGCGATCGAGAACACGCCGACCCTCTTCAGCGATCTCCGCACCGGCCGGCGCCGACGCGGGCGGAGACGACTGAAGCGGCGCGGTGTTCGAGCGCGGGGGACGCAGGGCCTCGAGCCCTGCTCAAGGGAGAAAGCTCTAACGTCTCCCCGCGAGAGGTACCCTGACGTGCGCCGAACCGCCCGATTCCCGCCGCCCGCCCGGGCGGCACGGGCGGGGCACGTGGCGGGGCCATACCATGAACCTGAAAGTCGTGATCGAGGAAGACGCCGAAGACGGGGGGTACGTCGTCAGCTGCCCGGCGCTCCCGGGCTGCCACTCGCAGGGCGAGACGGTCGAAGAAGCGCTGGCCAACATCCAGGACGCCATCCGGGGCTGCATCGAGGCGCTCAACGACCGTGCGGTGCGTGCGGCCGGTGCGACCGTCCTCGACGTGACCGTCTGACCGCATGCCGCGCCTGCCCGCCGTATCGGGAGCCGTCGCGGCCAGGGCATTCACAAGGGCGGGCTTCGGAGCGGTCCGCCAGACCGGCAGCCACCTGATCCTGATGAAGCCCGGCATCGACGTCACCCTCTCCGTGCCGCTGCATGCCGAGGTCAAGCGCGGGACCCTCCGCCGGCTCATCGCCGACGCCGGCCTCACCGTGGACGAGTTCTGCGCTCTCCTCTGAATACGCGCAGGACACCGGGCAGCACCGACCCGAACGCGGACGACTGATCACCCGGTGCCGCCCCATCCCCCCCGCGCCGCCCGACGGCGGCGACGGGGGCGGCAACAGCCCTCCACGGCCCGCAGCCGGCCCAACCCCGCAGCACCCGGCGGGAACGATGCCGGGAGTCTGGGGGGTCTAAAGGAGTCTGGATCAACCACGTTCCGATTCCATTCTCGTTTCGATCGGCAGGAGATGGATCAAGACTCCTCCAGACTCCCTAGACTCCTCCCCGGAATGGTTCATCCATCAAAGAGACGATCGCGCGATCGCGGCGCCCGCCCGGTCGCGCCCCCGCGGGATCTCGGCACCCGGCCGGCCGCCTGCGCCGGTCACCGCCGATCATCACCTCCGCGACTCTGGTACCAATGGTACCAAGTAGTACTCTTGGTACCCAGCAGTACGAGAGAGAGAGAAAGAGAGTAAGACAATCGCTCCATCTCGACCGCCGGGGGCTCGAGGGCGGTCCCGGGCCGGAACGGGATCCGAGAACCGGAATCTGCCCCTGGCCCTGCACCAGGGTCCCCTCGCTCCGGTTGACGCACGGCCCCTCAACCCGTCGACAGCCCGCGGCAGGTCGTCCTCGACATCGTTGATTGAGCCCATCCTCCTTCTCGATCTCCCTCACGAGTCCCCCGCCCCATCATCGATCCGCGCCGCCCGGTGATCACCGGCAGCGATCGAAGCCGGCCCATCCTCGTAATCGTCCTCCTGCACCGGCCGGCCCATCGCCTATCCACGTCGGCCCCGTGATCACATGGAGCGATCGATAACCGGCCGACCCCTGTAGTCGATCTCCCGCACCGGCCGGCCCATCGCCGATCCGCGTTGCCCGAGGAACACCGACAGCGATCTTAGCCGTCCGGCCCCCTGCATAGAACCCCTGCACCGGCCGGCCGGCCCCATCACCGATCCGCGCCGCCCGATACCCACCCGGCCGCGATCGAAACCCCGCAGTCCTCCTTCCGCGATCTCCGCACCGGCCGGCCGGCCCATCGCCGATCCGGGCCGCTCGATACCCACACGGGGCGATCGAGAACACACCGACCCTCTTCCGCAATCTCCGCACCGGCCGGCCGGCCCATCACCGATCCGGTCCGCTCGATAAGTACCGGCCTGCGATCGAAACCCCGCCGACCTTCTTCAGCGATCTCCTGCTCCCGTACAGAGTCCCATCATCATTCCGCGCCGCTCGATAAGCACCGGCAGCGATCGACAGCCCGTCAACCCCCCGCAGCGATCTCCTGCACGAGTTCTCCGACCCATCGCCGATCCGGGCCGCTCGATAGTCGCCCACTGCGAGCGAAACCCGGCCGAAACCCCCTTTAGCGATCTCCTGCACGAGTTCTCCGCCCCACCGCCGATCCACGCCGCCCGGTGATCCGCGGCAGCGATCGAAGCCGCCCGGCCCACGCAATACAACGGCGACCGCCACCCACCGCGCCGGCCCGCACCCCAGGACGAACGCGTGGTACATCATGCCACCCCTTTTCCCAGCAAGAGCGCGAGAGTGATCGATGCGGCCAGGCCGGCCCGGCCCGGGCGCCTGCGCCGGTCACCGCCTCCGCGAACTGTGTACTCTGAACAGACAGTAACTGTCTGTTCTGAACAGACAGCAGATCGTACGAGAGAGAGAGAGAGAGAGAGAGAGAGAGAGAGAATGGCAATCACTCCACCCCCGATCGCCGGGTGCCCGGCGACGTTCCCGGATCGGGACGGGAATCCGGCGAGTCGAAGCGTGCCTCGAGCCGTGCACCTGGGTCGCACCGCTCCGGTCGATGCAGGTCCCCGGTCCGCCGGCGGCCTGCGGCAGGTCGTCCCCGGCGTCGTCGCCTGACCCGGCCCTCACCAGGCGGACCGCACTGCCGACGATCGGCGGATCCTGCCGGACCGAAGAACCGCATTCGCGGAAAGGTTCATCGCGACATCGTTCGTATTGTAGAACATATGTTCGGCAGCGCGAACGTTATCGCGGCGCCGGCCGGCCGCCTCCTCGTCCATCTCGGCCGCCGGTACCGGGAGGACCACTACGTCCGCGAGATCGCCCGTGCCACCGGGCTCGGCGCCGGGCCGGTCAGCGAGGCGCTCCGCCTCCTCGCCGATGGAGGTCACCTCGTGCGGGCCGAGCGCGGCCGTAACGTCTACTACCGCTCCAACCTCGGCAGCGGGCTGGTGCGGGTCCTCAAGGTCGCGGCCACGCTCGCCGAGCTCGACGAGCTCCTCCGCGAGCTCGCGCCGGGCGTCCGCACCGTTATGCTCTTCGGCAGCTGCGCCACGGGCGAGGACACGATCGAGAGCGATGTCGACCTCTGCATCGTCGCCGACGATCCGGAGCCGGTGGATACGGCGCTCGCCCGTTACCCGCAGGCCGGCGGACGTCCAGTGAGCGCCATCGTGCTCGATCCCGACGAGTACCTCGCGCTTGGGCAACGAGACCCGGCCCTCGCGGACCGGATACGTCAGGGGCGGACAGCCTGGGAGGCGTACGATGCGGTACAGATTTGAGCAGTGCCTCGAGCGTGGAAAGATCGTCCGTATCGCGCACGACCCGGTGCTCGTGGAGAAGGAACTCGCCGAGGCGGCGGCCGACCTCGCCTCCGCCGAGCGCTCGCTCGAGAACGGGGACGACAAGTGGGCGACAGTCCAGGCGTACTATGCCATCTTCCACGCCCTCCGGGCCCCCGTGCTCCTTCTCGGATACCGGGAGAAGAGCCATAGATGCCTCCGGTTCGCGGTCGAGGCGCTCCTGGTCGATACCGGCAGGATACCCCGCAGCGTTCTGACCGACCTCCAGCAGGTCATGCGAGCGAGAGAAGGAGCGGATTACGGCGCCGTCTATTCATCGTCATCGGCCGGGATGGCGGTCGACGCGGCTCGGCGGGTCATGGCCCGGGTGCAAGAAGTGGTGAACGCAGACGTTTGAGAGGAGCCCGGCGCTCATAACCGGACCGCGACGGGTCTTCCTTGGCTCCGCTCCCGGGACAGGGCCCGCTCGCGGACCGGGATCGGCCATCTCCGACGCACTCTTCCCATCTGCCGCTCCGATCCCGGGTTCGGCACCGCGATAATCACCCACGGCAACGGCGCGGGGAAGGTCCCAGTGGCGACGAGGAGCAGGGCCCGCTGCCGGCTGCCGGCGGGAAATCTCCTGCCCCCGGAAGACGACGGTGCCGGCGACGGACGCCGCGATCGCCGGCGTGATCGAGAACGTCTCCCGCCGCGACCACCCCTCCTCACCTGTCGGCCTGCAGGGCTCCACCTCATACCTGCACGGCACGCCGCGTCCCCGCCCTCGATCCTCTCCACGTTTCTCCCCTGACGGCGATGCGCCGCACGCCACCGCCGCCGCCCCGGGCGTCGTGCCGGCCCTTTTCCCGGTATCACGGCCAGGGCGATCGCCGCCCCGGACGGCCGTCGCGCCCGCACCCGGCAGGGCCGGCACGGCCAAGGGCGCCCGCGCCGGCCACCGCCTCCGCGACTCTGGTACCAGGAGTACTACTTGGTACTCACGGTACCCACCAGTACGAGAGAGAGAGAGAGAGAGAGAACGGCAATCGATCCACCCCGATCGCTGCGTGCCCGGCGACGGTCCCGGACCGGGACAGGACCCGGCTACGCCGGCCCCGCGCCCTCACGAACGGACGGCGAGCAGCGGCGACCCCGGCCCCGAGCACATGGTCGTCGCCCGGCTCTGCTCCAGACCAAGGCGGATCGTCCTCGGTGTCACGGACTGAACCCTTCTTCTCCTCCGGCCGGAGCCGTACTCCCGTCCTCACGCCGTTCGCCCCACGCGGCAGCGATCCATCCAGGAGAAAGCGGGCCCGCCAGTTGATCTCGGGATGACGAACGTACTTCGTCATCAACATACAGAATGAGATCAGAGGCATGCCTGACGCCGAAGAGGTCGGGCGACTGATTGCCGGCGGCGCGACGACGACGGTCGAGTAAAAAGAGAGCTTCGGCAACGAGGCAATCGAGACCATCGGGGCGTTCGCAAATACCCGGGGCGGGACGGTGCTCATCGAGTCACCGACCGGGGACGGGCCGTCGGATGCACCATCTCGGACGGGACCGTGCGGGACTGGGCAAACCGCATCGGCCAGAACAGCGAACCCCGGATCATCCCGAACCTGCACAGGGCCGAGATCGACGGGCAGGCGGTCATCGCTATCCAGGTACAGCAATACCCGGTCCGGCCGGTCGCTATCCGCGGCCGGTACTACCGGCGGATCGACCGGTCCAACGTGGTCATGACCGTCGGGGAGATCGCGGATCTCCATCTCCGGGCGAGAGGTACGAGCTGGGACCTCCAGCCTGCATTCGGTGCCGCCCTCTCCGATCTGGACGGGACGGCGATCCGGGAGTACGTCAGGCGGGCGAATGAACTCGGACGCCGGCGTGTTCGGGACCATGAAACCATAGAGGACGTTCTCGAGAAACTCTCCCTCACGGCGAACGGAGTGCCGACATGGGCGGCCGTGCTCCTCTTCGGGGACAACCCTCAGCGACTGCTTCCCCAGGCAACAATCCATTGCGGAGTCTTTCGGAACGGACACCAGATCGTCGACGACCTGATGATCGCCGGGCGATTGCCCGACCAGGTGGAGGACGCGATTGAATTCATCCGGCGAAACACCCGCGTACGGTTCGAGATGACCGGTGACGCGACCCGTTCGCAGACATGGACCCGCTCATCGCGCTTCGGGAAGCGGTCGTCAACGCGATCTGCCACCGTGAATGTCCGATACCGTCGCACGTCGAGATCCGCATCCACGAGGACCGGCTCGAATTCTGGAGCCCCGGGCGACTCCCACACGGGATCGGGCTCCAGGATCTTCTGCATTCACATAGCTCGGTCCTGCGAAATCTTGGAATCTCCACTGTACTGTACGATCTCGAACTCGTCGAGAGGTGGGGAAGCGGCATCCAGCGGATGCGGGAGGCGTGCGAGGAGGCCCGCGTCCCTGCTCCCGCATTCAGCGAGGACCGGGGGTTCCTTGTTACGTTCCGTGCCGACCAGTTTAACCTGGAATATCTACGATCACAGGACCTCAACGACCGCCAGATCGGTATCGTTCTGACGGTCCGTGATAAGGGGCAGATCACGAACAGTGATATCCAGAAGGCCTTCGGGGTTTCGAAACGTCAGGCATCGGACGACCTGGCCATCCTCGAGTCGCGGCACCTGATCGAACGGCGCGGTACAACCGGGCGGGGCACCCACTACGTATTGAAAGGGGCGGAAAGGGCAGTGAAGGGGCAGTAAGGGGGTGGAAGGAGCAGTCCAGAAGTCCACGGCCGGACCGCCCATGCCATTCGCTCCTGCGAAACCGGACCTGCCAGCAGTGGTCCTTGTCCGGGGAGGATCCGCAACGGGTCGCGGACACAGAGGAAATGATCGGACGACGCGGCCTCGGAGGTCATGGGCCACATACTGATGGTCGCCGTGGTGGTGATCCTGGGCGCGGTCATCGCAGTATTCGCGTTCGGCATGGCCGTCGGCGTCACCCGGACGGTGGCCATCGCCGTCACGGCCCAGCAGCAGGGCGACGACATCGTTTTGACCTACATGGGCGGCGAGGACAACCCCTCGCTCCACCGCCTCGACGTCACCGGCGCCGAAGCGGACGGCACCGCGATCGACGACTCCTTTCCGAACACCCCGCCGGCCGTCGGGGACACGCTGCGGATCGCCGGCGCGGGGAGCCCGGAAAACGACCGCGTGGTCGTCGTCGCCGAGCTCGTCGATGGCTCGCGGCAGGTCGTCCTCGACGTCGTCGTCTGAGCCCGCCACCCTCCTTTTTCGCGGGCTCCAGTCCCCCGCCCCATCGCCGATCCGGGCCTCTCGATATTCACCGGCAGCGATAGAAACCGGCCGATCCTCGTAAGCGATCCCCTGCACGAGTCCCCCCCCATCATCGATCCGCGCCGCCCGGTTATCACCCGCAGCGATCAAGAGCCGCCGACCCCCTTCATAGAACCCCGCACCGGCCGGCCGGCCCATCGCCGATCCTGGCCGCTCGAGAATCACCGGCAGCGATCTAAGCCCGCCGCCTCTCTTCATCGATTTACCGCACCGGTCGGCGCCGTTCCGGGCGGAGACGACTGAAGCGCCCCCCGGCAGGGCAGGCGAGCGTGCCGCCGCCGTCTCCGCGGGGGCAGCGGGACCCGCGTGAGTTAATACACCTCGTCGTGCGTCCCGATATCGACCAGAAGAGCCCCGGTTTTCGCGTCGTCCACGAACTGGAACACGAGCCGGTGGTCATACGTGATTCGGATCGCCCAGAGTCCTTTGAGCTGGCCGGAGAGAGAATGCGTCCTCAGCGATGAGTGCCACGGCTCCCGTTCGAAGAGCTCGAGGCGCTCACGGAGGACCGGGGCAAGCTCGGGGTGTTCGCGACGCCAGCGCCGGCAGATCCGAGAAAACTGTCGGGTCCAGACGAGCTCAATCATCGGACTCGAGGTCCGCGAAGAGATCCGCCGTCGTGCCCCGGCGCACCTCCCCACGCTCAAGCGCTTCCCGGGCTGCCGCCGCCTCATCGGCGATCTCCCTCCGGCGGGCCTCGACCAGCCGGTGACCGACCACTTCATGGAGGAGGGCCTGGTCCTCGAGCGGGAGCGAGGCGATCTCCTCCAGGAGCTGATCGATCGTCGCTGATGCCGAACTCATTTAGCCGATGGGTTGCGTGTCCGGATACAAAAACTTCTCTCTTCGGACAAAAGGACAGGGTCTATTGAACCGTGTCGAGCGGGGACCGATGCCCCCGTCCCCTGTGGAACGTCACCCCGGCAGCGACCACGTCGTCGTCGCCGAGCTCGTCGACGGCTCGCGGCAGATTGTCCTCGAGGTCGCCGTCTGAATTCCACACTCTTGAGGGATCTCCCGCACCGGCCAGCCCCATCATCGATCCGCGCTGCCCGGTGATCACCGGCCGCGAGCGAAACCGGCCGATCCTCGTAATCGATCTCGTGCACCCATCTCCCCCCCATCATCGATCCGCGCCGCCCGAAAGCCCCCCGGGGCCGCCGAACGCCCATCGACCAAGCCGGTACCTCCCCTGCTCGTCATCGGCCACCTCCTCTGGAGGGACGACGCTGGCACCGGGACGGTGGATGAAGGCGACGATGACCTCTCCGACGAGGACGACACACACCCGTTCCCCGCACCGGCCGGCCTCGACTCGAGCGCGGACGACCGACCCCCCGGTGCCGCCCCATCCCTCCCGCTTCCCCGTGCCGCCCGACGCCGGCGACGAGGGCGGTACCGGCCCTCCGGCGCCCCCTGACGGTCGACCCCGCAAGCGCCCGGCGGGAACGATGCCGATGAGTCAGGGGGGTCTGAGGAGTCTGGGTGAGTCTGGATCCACCACGTTCAATTCCATTCTCGTTTCGATCGGCAGGAGATGGAAACAGACCCCCCTAGACCCCCCACCCCCCCGGAATGGCCCATCCAGCAAAGAGATGATCGCGCGACCGCGGCGCCCGCCACCCATTCCGGCCGTGTCGCTACCCAGCCGCTCAGGAGAGAAGCAGCACCGCGCTCGCCGCCAGAACCCACGCGAGCAGGAGGGCCTGCCCGGTTCCAGCGATACATCTATGAGCGGCCGGCAACGAACGAATGTCTTTACATTCAGGGACTTATGACGCATCAGTGCAGCAGGGGCGGCAGGGCATGTCGGAGTATCTCATCACCATCACCGTCGAACCGCTCGAGGAGGGCGGCTATCTCGCCACGAGCAGCACCGTGCAGGGCCTGATCGCCGAGGGAAGGACCGTCGCCGAGACTATCGAGATCGCGCAGGACGTGGCGCGGCGGCTGATCGAGTCCTGCCTCGAGCACGGCGATCCCCTGCCCCCGACGCTCCGGCCCGTCGCGGAGCAGGGCGACACGCTCCAGATCGCCGTCACCGTCTCCCCATCACCCACGCCCCCTCCCTGACGGCCAGGGAGGTGATCCGCGTCCTCCGAAGCGCCGGCTTTGTCTTCGACCGCCAGGC